>JAKLIJ010000099.1 GCA_022709665.1 Bacteroidota bacterium | reverse complement strand
GAAGACAATCGTTGGATTCAGCTCAAGAATGAGTTTTACAGCATTCATTGGCTCGGTTGTTGAACCCGTAACTTCAACCAGACCTGTTTTTGAAAGCAGGTTTTCAAGAAGACTCAGTGATTCCGGTTCATCTTCAACTATCACCGCCTCAAGGGCTTTCCCATGGTGAATACTATTCATTACCTGTTTGTTAGTTTCGTATATTCAAGAATACTCATTCAGTAATCTTCTGACATTTTCATTTTCATCAAAGCCCTCAGGCCCAAAGTTCTCTGCTTTCAGGAACATTAAAGCTGTAATTGTCGGGTATTGTAATCCTTACCTCGGTTCCTGAAGGATTTCCTGCATCATCTTTCAGATCAATTATTTCAAACC
Source organism: Bacteroidota bacterium (assembly GCA_022709665.1). Lineage (GTDB taxonomy): Bacteria > Bacteroidota > Bacteroidia > Bacteroidales > VadinHA17 > LD21. The sequence continues at coordinate 7,443 of JAKLIJ010000099.1, read as the reverse complement.
CTGCCTTTTCCCTGTTGAAGCGGTTCATAAATCCGAAAATGCGGTCGATGGTAGTAATTCCCTGGCCAAAACCGCTTCTCCCTGAAACTGCGGCAACAGCTCTCCCGACACCATTATCAGATACAACGATCAGAACTGATCTGTCCAGCCGGCTTACTCGCAGATCAACTCTTCCTCCCTCTTTCCTGTCTTCAAAACCATGCTTTATGGCGTTCTCCACAAAGGTCTGAATTGTCATTTTGGGAAGCATCCGCTGCATATCTACATCCTCCCCAATTTCCATGGAGCAGCAGAACCTGTCCCTGAACCTTAACTTCTGAAGTTCACAATATCTTTTTACAAAATCTATCTCATCCTCAAGAGACCTGATCATTATCGAGCCGTCGGCAAAAGCCGACCGGAGGAGCCCTGAGAGGGTTACAATATAATCGTAAGCAGCTTCGGCGCTTCCTTTCATTATGACCGATCCGACTGACGAGATGACATTGAAAGTGAAATGAGGATCGAACTGCCTCATTATCGAGTTCATCTGCAGCCTGACAAGCTCGCTTTTAAGCTGAGCCTCCTTCTGTCTCTCCCTGATCCTCTGCCTTACAACGAGGAAAGTGGCAAGGACAAGAAGAAAACCGGCAAACAGGGCAAATGCTATTTTGAAACCCAGCCTTTGCCAGAAAGCAGGAATAATATTGAATTTCAACGAATAAACACCCTCCGATGATACTCCGTCAGAATTCACTGCTTTAAGCTGAAACTCATAATGACCGGGGCGCAGATTCATATAGACCGCTTCACGCGAAGCGCTGTTACCCGACCATAAATCCTCAAGCCCTGACAGCCTGTGCTGGTAACTGACCTTTTCAGGATTTGAAAGGGAGATACCTGTAAACCTGAAACGAATATTGTTCTGCCTGTAAAAAAGACTGAAAGGCTCCTGCCTGCCATAATACAATCCGGGTATCCTGAGCGACTCCCATGTAAGAGAGTCAGTCTGGAATTCCACATCTGTTGCAATTATCTTGGGAGGCATCATATTGGTTCTGAGCTTTTTGTCGTCAAGGATAACTACCCTTCCCGAAGTAAGAATCCAGTATCTGCCGTCGTTTCCCTTCACAATACCATTGTCGAGGCAATAATTCCCGGCAAATCCGTCAGTGGCATCATAGATCCTGAAGTAACCGGCTTCGTTCCTGTAAAACTTATCGAGGTCAATTATGCATACATCCGTAAGCCTGCCTGCAAGTATCCGTGATGAATCCATCATAATGATTGAATTCGCGGTAACATTTATGTGCTCGGGAAGAGCATGGATAAATGAGTCCGCATTCTTCCCCTTGTAGAAAAGACCTTCCTCGGAGGTAACCCACAATCCTCCCTTATTATCTCTTACAAGAGTGAAAGTAAATCCCGAGGAAATAAGCGTGTCACTTACCCTTGTTACATTAGTTCCGTCAAAATAAGCCACCCCCCTGCCCGCCGACAACCAGTAGGCGCCATCCGATTCCCTCACTATGCCTTCTACTATTCCCTGAGCTTCCGCTGTAAACTGGGGGTAATGAGCCATCTTTCCATCCTTCAGATGATACAGCCCCAGCCCTGTACCAAAAAGAAGCGATTTGTCGACAGGGTCCTCGTAAATTATGCATACCTGGCTCAGATAGGGGATCTCATCGATCTTTGAAAACCTGTAACCATCCCATACAAGAACCCCTTCTTTGGCTGAAAAGAGCACCCTGCCGTCGGAAGTTGTTATACTCCCCTTGTAAAAGCACAATCCTTCAGGAAAAACCTTCCTGTAATCAGACCTTTGAACCAGTTTGCCATCCCTGAACTCGAATAAGCCGCCTCCGGTCAGGGCTCCGAACCAGAAATGCCCGTACCTGTCGCAGGCAAGAGCCCATGTGTTTTTCGGCAGACCGTCATCCTCCGACAAAGATGAAAATGCAGTTGAAAGCAGCCGGTGAAAGTTAACCTCCGATCCAAGCCAGAGGTTCGATTCACTGTCGATAAGATATGAAGAAAGCAAGGGATGCCTGATATCCAGGACCTCCTGCCCGTCAAAGAATTTTATCGCAGATCCCTCTCTCCTGCTGATATCTGCTTCAACTCTTGAGGAATCAGCAGCCAGGAAAAAAGGACGAATTTCTCCTTCAGTATATTCGAGCGACTCCTTGTCGGTATCCAGTATGATCCGGCCCCTGTCGCTCCTCATATTTGTCAGCCTGAAATCATCGAATCTCTTAAGATCCCCCCTTCTGTACCTCCACACATTGTTAAGTGAATCCCTCATCACAATGTCACCCGTGGATTTATCAACAAGAAATAAGTTGATATTCAGGTAAATCATGGAAGAATACTTATCCGTGTAATCAGTATATGTCCCATTCCTGAATGAGACAATTCTGTTCCGTCCTGAAACTATATCATTAAGTATCAACGTGATGGAATCGCCAATACTGCAGGCATAACTGAATCCTTCGGACGGCCGTCTTCCTGAAAATTCGTGATATATGAAACCATAACCAGTGTATTCCGACAGCCCCTCAAGGGTGAGAGCCCAGACAGTCTTATTGTGATCCTCAAAAATCCCGGTAACAAGATTGGAAGGAAGTCCGTTACGTCTGAAGTAATTGGTAAACTCGAGCCCGTCGAACCTTGAAATCCCGCTTCGTGTCACAACCCAGATGAATCCCCTGCTGTCCTCGAACAGCAAATTGGCCTGGGGCTGCGGCAGTCCGTCGGAAACGGTGTATTCCCTCCAGGGATATTTCTGTCCTTTTACCGTACCACCGGGTAAAGCCAGGAAAGCCGCCAGGGCAATCAGAAAAACTGCCTCCGAAAGAAAACATCTGAACCTTTCTGCTTCCATAATCCGGATACTTGTCATGCTAAAGATACAGAAAACAGATTGAGGTTTGACAGGTCCTCAAACCCGCAAAAAAAACAAATCATATTGTTGATAACTAAAAGATCCTGCATGATTGTCAGATGAGTATTGTTGAATAATTTTATAGGAAATTCCAACAATTATGAGACTAAACCTGACTTCCGGAGCAAAATTACGCGGGATTGCCGCGGGATTACTTGTGATGGCATTCCTTGCTGGATGCCAGAAAAGTGAATTTGAAAACTTAAGCGGCATCGTATCAGATGCAAAAACCACCGCTATTGCAGGTGCGAACGGCCAGAATTACCTGGTAGTCACCAAATCGGAGGCTCTTCCGGCCGGCTTTGAAAAACAGATCTCTGCCTACGGCGAGATAATCAGTTCCATCCCTGAAATCGGAGAGCTGGTTGTCAAACCAACCACAGCTGACTTTGAGAAAAAAGTAGCCAGACTTGGTAACATTCAGTCGGTTTTTCCTGACTTTAAAATGCAATGGATTGAGCCGGTCGGAATGCTTGGCCAGGTTGGTTCTGAAAGCATTGGCGACAATGAGAGTTTTTTCCAATATCTGTGGAATATGACAGCAATAAGCGCTCCTGCTGCCTGGGATGCCGGATACACGGGTGAAGGCGCCAGAGTGTTCATCCTTGACGCAGGCATCGACGCAGATAACCCTGAATTCAGCCCAAATCTGAACCAGGAACTCAGCGCTTCCTTTGTTCCCGGGGAAGAATTCAATGTCAGAAGCGGAAGATTCTTTAATCACGGCACCCATGTGGCAGGAATAATTGCAGCTGCCGACAACAGCTGGGGTGTTATAGGTGTGGCGCCCAATGCAGAAATAGTTGCAGTAAAGGTGCTTTCCGAATATTCGGGTTCAGGAGACTTCAGCTGGATCAACCAGGGTATAGTATACGCAGCTGAAAACGGTGCAGACGTTATAAACATGAGCCTCGGCGCCACCCTGAACAAAAACGGCTTCTATGTCGACGAAGATGGCGTTCTTCAGAAAATACCGGCAGTTTATATCCAGCAAATAATTCATGCCCAGCAACGCGCAATCGACTATGCCTGGAGAAAAGGGGCAGTAATTGTTTCATCTGCCGGAAACAGTTCTATAAATTTTGACGGCGGCGGCCCGACAATTAAACTTCCGGGTGGATTAAACAACGTTATAACAGTTTCGGCAACAGCCCCGCAATGCTGGGTTACTGCAGATGAACCCAATTTCGATCTGCCGGCAAGCTATACCGATTACGGAAGATCGTTCGTTGAAATTGCAGCTCCCGGCGGCGATGAAGTATGCGAAGAAGGATCACCGTATGACCTGATTCTGAGTTGCGGAACCGGCAACTATCCTTCCTACGCATTTTACTTCGCAGGCGGCACGAGTATGGCTTCTCCCCACGTGGCAGGAGTTGCTGCTCTTATTATAGGAAAGAACGGGGGGCAGATGGATCCCTTCGAGGTTACCAAGAAATTGCTGAACACAGCTGACAAGATCGACGGTCAGGGTATCTCACCCTGGTACGGAAAAGGAAGAGTAAATGCTTACAGAGCTGTGACTGAATAACTACATGCAAAAAGCTGCCCGGGCCGGTGTATAAAACCGGTCCCGGGCAGCTTTTTCATTTCAATCAGAAAGTAATAGCCGTGTACTTTACAAAAAGAACTATTACACAGGCGAGCAAAGCTATCCCGATTGCAATTGAAATCCAGAAAGCTACCGTGTTCCTCTTTGGGTATTCGTTGAAAATATGCTGCGGCATGATATTGCTTTTATTCAATTAATGCAATCAAAGTTAGTCCAAGCTCTGACCAATATCAAGCTTTTTTGCCTTATTTTGCCCAACACACCCTGCTGATTGGTAAACAAATGATTACCGTTGATCAGGGGCCTGATACCCGGTTGGCAGCTGGCAGTCAGAAACTGTATTCAGTATTCAGTATTCAGTATTCGGTATTCAGTAAGTCAACACCTGAAGCCCTGAAAATCTGAAACTTGCAACCAGCAACCAGTAACATTAAACCGCCTTCATGGCTTTACATCATACACAAACAACCTGTCGTCATGCCTGATATAAAGCCTTCCGCCGCATACGACCGGATGAGCCCAGCACATTCCCTTTCCGCCTTCCGGAACCCTGAATGACCCTGCAGCCTCATATTTCTCCGGAGTAGCTTTTACCAGTGTCATTGTACCCCTCTGACCAAGCAGGTAGATCATCCCGTCGGCATAGGTGATGGCAGCTTCCTCACCGGTGGCCTTCCACTTTTGCTCGCCGGTAAGAAAATCCACACAAAACCAGCCCTTCGACTGACTGCCTGAACCGTAAAGATTACCTTCGTGAAGAATGACACCGCCATGATGATTGTCAAATGGTTCAAATTCCCACACCTTTTCAGGAACAATGCTGTCGCCTGAAACATTGAGACTGAACATCATACTGCCCCTGCCATAACCGCCTGTCACAAAGACGTGCCCCCCGCTTACAACTGCATCTGTAATATTGCATGCATGCTGATTGATAAAATCCACATTCCATAAAAGCCTTCCTGTCGGGGCATCCACTCCGTAAAAACCCACCGAACTGGCCCCGATCACCTGGCGGTAACCCCCGAAATCATGAACCACCGGCGATGAATAGCCTTCCACACCCGGAATATCCGTATTCGCCCAGATAAGACTTCCATCTCTTTTACTAAGGCAAACCTTGTAGCCTTTCTTCCCGGCCGGACGCACATACAGACGGTCCCCGTCGATATATACCGATTCTGAATAACCATATTCCGTTGGAGGAGCATCGAATTCCTGAGCAAGCTCCTTAACCCATAATTCCTTCCCTGTTTCAGCATCCATAGCCGACAATCTTCCCATCTCCCCGAGGTAATAAACCACTCCTTCGTCATATGTGGGCGTACTGCGGGCCCCTGTATAGGAACTTGCATAGGATGCCGTGGTCGACCAGGAACCGCCGGCAGGAGTCTTCCATACCTGCTTGCCCATAAGATCAAATGCAAACACATAGGGTTGTTTGTCGACTGTACCGGATGTAAAGATCATGCCGTCAGCAATTGAAACGGAACTGAATCCCTCGCCCAGTCCGCTCACCGTAAACAACAATTCCGGTCCACCCTGAGGCCATTCCTTAAGAAGACCGGTCTCAGGCGATTTGTTGGTGCGGTCTGGGCCATGGAAGGACGGCCATTCGTTTCCCGGCAGTTCCTGGTCAGCACAACCAACAATAAATGAAAACATTACAAATACGCCCGCAGTCAGCAGTGATGAAGCGGCTGAAATACCGGGCAAACCGGTAACGGACCGGCGCTTAAGTGTCGTCATAGATCTCATCGTAAAAACATTATTTTTTGAATTTATTAAACTCTGGAGGCGGGATTGGGTATTATGCACAGGAATTCAAAATCCTCGTTGAAGGGATTCCTGAACTGATGCATTGCATCCGGACTAACGTAAAGACTCTGCCCCCTGGCAATCTCTGTTTCGTTTCCGTGATCGTCAACCGCAATTCCCCTGTTGGCCTCAACCTTCACAACATGCTCGTAATTATGCTGATGAAACGGAGTGTGGCCTCCCGGAGCAATGGTGAAATGCCTCATGATTATATTTTCCGACCCGTCATCCGGACCAATCAGTATTTTCATCCTGACATCCTTTGCCCCTTCCATGGTAACCACTGCTGCGGCTATCTCATTGTTGTTGTTTATCTTCATTGCGTGTCGCTTTTAGATGAGGCTAAGATAAGAAATTATGCAATATGCATTGAACTGAAAGGGTGAGGGGGAGAAGAGGTGAAAGGTAGAGTGTGGTGCCTTGAGCCTCGCTTATTGTGCCGGGTGAAATTAAAAAGCCGGTGTTTCATACACCGGCTTTAGCTTTCCTGTAATTACCTTATCTCAATTTTCCTGGGAGGCCTGGGTTTGGCTTCCTCTTTCTTCGGAATGGATATCTTCAATATTCCATTCTCATACTTAGCTCCGATCTTGTCGCTGTCGGCTGAATTCGGAAGTGTGAAAGACCTGCAGAACGACTGGTAGCTGAATTCACGCTGAGTGAAATGCTGTCCGTCTGCTGTTTCATTGCTTACTTCCTTCTCGGAAGAGATCCTTAAAAGTCCATGTTCAACTTCAATCTTGAAATCATCCCTGTTAAGGCCCGGAGCAGCTACCTCAACCTCAAAATCTTCATTGCTTTCCTTTATGTTCACAGATGGCAATGTAGTGTTGGTTGCTGAAAAGTTACGGTTCGACCAGTCAAACATGTCATTTTCGAACAAACGGTCGAATACTGAGGGATAATACCCTGAAAATCTTGCTAGTGCCATGGTTAATCCTCCTTATTTTTAAGTTTTACAAATAGTTTTCTGATACCGGATATTTCAAAATAAGTACCAATCCGGACCAGAAAAATACCTGCCCAAATTAAAAGTCTGAATATCTGAAAGATAAATAAAATACTGGCATTAATAAACCATGCCAGATTGTCACATATTAGGAAATTTAATGTGTCATTCTGGCATGTCTGTACTAAGGGATCTTAA
>JAKLIJ010000098.1 GCA_022709665.1 Bacteroidota bacterium | reverse complement strand
GCTTCTCTGGTTTATTTCAGGAAACACCAATACGGCTTATCTTAAGGAAAACGGAGTGAAGATATGGGATGAATGGGCTGATGCCGACGGTAACCTCGGACCAATATATGGCTACCAGTGGCGCTCCTGGCCCACCGCCGGCGGAGGAAAGATCGACCAGCTTGCAAATGTGATAAAGTCAATAAGGGAAAATCCCGATTCACGGCGGCATATCGTAAGCGCTTGGAATGCAGGTGAGATCGACAGGATGGCCCTGCCTCCATGTCATATACTGTTTCAGTTCTATGTGGCTGACGGAAAGCTTTCGTGCCAGCTATACCAGAGAAGCTGCGACATCTTCCTCGGAGTCCCGTTCAATATCGCTTCCTATGCCCTTCTCACACTTATGGTGGCACAGGTATGCTCCCTGAAACCCGGTGAGTTTGTCCACACTCTCGGCGATGCACATATCTACCTGAATCATGTGGAACAGGTAAAGCTTCAGCTTACAAGACAACCCTACCCGCTTCCGAGGATGTCGCTTAACCCTGACATAACAGATATCAACAGGTTCCGGTATGAGGATTTTGTACTGTCAGACTATCTTGCTCATCCCAATATAAAAGGCGATATTTCAGTGTAATGAAAATATTATGATATCAATAATTGCAGCTGTATCCGACGACTGGGGGATAGGTAAGGATAACGGACTTCTCTGGCATATTCCCGAAGACCTTAAAAGGTTCAAACAGCTTACTATGGGCAAGTGCGTGGTAATGGGCAAAAGAACATGGGAATCGCTCCCCAGAAAGCCCCTTCCGGGACGTTATAACATTGTTATAACGGATGTTCCGGGCGAATGTATAGACTGTTCGGTGACTGCTTATTCAATCGAGGATGCAATTTCAAAATGCGGATCCGGTCAGGAAATATTCGTTATCGGAGGCGGAAGCGTGTACAGGCAGTTTATGCCTGTTGCCGACAGACTTTACATAACCCATGTCCACAGAAAGGCTGATGCTGATGTGTGGTTCCCCAGGATAGACAGACGGAAGTGGAAAGTGGCTGACATCAGGGAATTCATATCCCGGGATGACAGGGAGATACCCTACTCGTATGTTATCTATGAAAGGAAGAAAAGCCGAAAGACCTTATGAGGCTCTGAGAACCTTCATGTCGATCCTTTCAAGCTTGCTTACTGCGTAGTCGGTAGTGATTAAAAGCTCTTTAGTCGCGGCCGAGGGTGAATCGAACATGGCATCCAGCATAATTGCTTCACAGATCGACCTTAATCCGCGAGCGCCGAGCTTGAATTCAATGGCTTTATCCACTATGAAATCGAGAACTCCTTCGCCAAAAGTAAGTTCGATCCCGTCCATTTTAAAAAGTTTGATATACTGCTTTACAAGCGCGTTTTTTGGTTCGGTAAGGATTGCCCTCAGTGCATCCCTGTCGAGGGGATTAAGGTGAGTAAGTACGGGGAGTCTTCCTATGATCTCGGGGATGAGTCCGTATGCCCTCAGATCCTGTGGAGCTATGTACTGAAGAAGGTTGTCTTTGTCGATCCTGTCCCTGTGCTTGGAAGCCCCGTAACCGACAACCTGGGTATTAAGCCTCTGGGCGATTTTCCTTTCAATTCCCTCAAAAGCCCCGCCGCATATGAAAAGGATATTTTTTGTGTCGACAGGTATCATCTTCTGCTCGGGATGCTTTCTTCCTCCCTGGGGAGGAACGTTTACTATCGATCCTTCGAGAAGCTTGAGCAGTCCCTGCTGAACGCCTTCACCCGATACATCCCTCGTTATTGACGGATTGTCGCCTTTCCGGGCTATCTTGTCGATTTCATCTATGAATACTATCCCCTTTTCAGCAGCCTTCACATCATAGTCGGCATTCTGAAGCAAACGGGTTAAAAGGCTTTCAATGTCCTCTCCCACATAGCCAGCCTCGGTAAGCACAGTTGCATCCACAATGGTGAATGGTACATGAAGCATCTTTGCAACAGTCCGTGCCAGCAGTGTTTTGCCCGTTCCCGTTTCACCGACAAGTATGATATTCGACTTTTCAATCTCGATATCCTCGGAGTCGGGCTTCTGCATCAGCCGTTTGTAATGATTGTAGACAGCTACTGATATTATCTTTTTGGCCATGTCCTGGCCAATAACATACTGATCGAGAAAATGCTTTATTTCGGCAGGCTTAAGGAGGTTTACCGTATCGAAGCTGAAACTTTTTTTTGTGCCCAGCTCTTCATTCATAATACCATAAGCCTGCTCGATGCAATGGTCACAAATATGACCTTCGAGTCCGGCTATAAGCATGCTGACCTCTTTTTTTGTCCTGCCGCAGAATGAACACTTATCCATTACTTCTGACGATCACTTTTCTGAAGAATCTCATCGATCATTCCGTATTCCTTTGCCTCTGTTGATGTCATCCAGTGATCCCTGTCAGAGTCTTTTTCAACTTTCTCAAGGGGATTTCCGGTATGATGGGCAATTATTTCATACAGTTCCTTCTTTATCTTCAGGATCTCTCTTGCCTGGATCTCGATATCGGAAGCCTGTCCTTCAAATCCGCCCATGGGCTGGTGGATCATTATCCTGGAGTGCCTGAGCGCCGATCGCTTTCCTTTTGTTCCGGCAGTAAGGAGAACAGCTCCCATGGAGGCTGCCATCCCGGTGCAGATGGTGGCAACATCGGCGGTGATGTATTGCATGGTGTCATAAATGCCCAGTCCGGCGCTGACCGATCCTCCCGGAGTGTTGAAATATATCTGTATGTCCTTTCCGGGATCGACTGAATCGAGGTAAAGAAGCTGAGCCTGAATGATATTAGCCACATAATCGTCGATCGGAAGTCCGAGAAAGATTATCCGGTCCATCATAAGACGCGAAAACACATCCATCGAAGCAACGTTTAACTGACGCTCTTCGATGATCGTGGGGGAAATATAGCTGTTTGATGTTACAGAAGCATATTTGTGAAGGGCAGAGCTGCTTATTCCATGCCTGCTTCTTGCAAATTTTCCAAAATCATCGGATTTGTACATGGCATTAGTTGTTTTGATAAAACCCAAAGTTACAAAAAATATTGTTGTTTGGTCTAAAGCACTGATTACGATTCGAAAAGCTTGTTAAACTCAGCGGTTGTCACAGTTTTGGTTTCAAGCTTGACCAGATCCTTCAGAGCCTGGATCACTTTCTCCTCAACTACCTTATCGGCAATACGCTTCGCATCTTCCTCTCTTTTAAGCGTTTCATTGGCATAATTTGTAACCTGTTCGTCGGTTGCATAGAACAGTCCGTATTGCCTGAACTGCTGCCTGGTGATGTTTTCAGCTTCCTTTCTGAGTTCCTCTTCAGTTATTTTGATCTCATTATCCCTGGCTATCTTGTTGCGGACAAGCTGCCATCTCAGGTCCTGGGCGAAATTGCTGAACTCCTTCTCTATCTGTTCTTCGGTGTTGTTCTCATTCACCTTCAGGAGCCACCTCTTAAGGAACTCCTCAGGCAGTTCGAATTCCGATTTCTCAAGGGCAAGCTTCCTGAGATCCATCGACAGCTTATACTCGCTTTCGCTGCGCAGGGTGGCGGCTATCTCCTCGTCGATAAGGCTCCGGAACTCTTCCTCCGACTTGACAACTCCTTCACCGTAAATACGGTCGAAAAGCTCCTGGTTCAGTTCAGCTTTCCTGAAACGGCTTATCTCATTAATGGTAAACATGAATTTGCCGTCGGTCTTTTCTATCTCTTCCTTTTTCCTCTTAAGAAGTCCGGCAATCTCATAGTCGTTCGGGAATGCTTTTCTCAGGTCAAATATTATTGTTTCATTTTCTTTTTTTCCAATGAATTGCTTCTGGATCTTCTTGTCCTTTACGAGCTCTACCGAAAGGGTTGTGTCGTCGGCGAACAGGCCGTCAGGCATTGGATTGTCATTCTCGCCGAGAGCTTCTATCTTTCCCTTAAGAACGTCTTTTTCTTCAGAAACATCAGCTTTTTCGAAACTTCCGTACCGGCGGGTATAATTGTCAAGATAGTCGTTCTTCATTTTTTCATCGGCAGCAATCTCATACCATGTTACCTTGTTCTTCTTGCTGAGTTTTGTCTCAAATACCGGAGCCAGGCCGAGGTCGAAGGAAAAGGTAAATGATTCCATGGCATCGAAATCAAAATTCTCGCTTTCGTCGGGGCGGGGAAGAGGATCACCAAGTATCTCTACCTTCTCATCGGTCAGATATTTCTGGATGTTTTCGGTAACTACCTTGTTTATCTCATCAATCTGGACAGCTCTTCCGTACATCTTCTTTATCAGTCCGAAAGGTACCATCCCCGGGCGGAATCCCTTTATATTGGCTTTCTTCCTGTAATCCCTGAGTACCTTTTCAACGCTGCCTTCATAATCATCCCTGACAACCTCGATCTTAAGTATGGCATTCAGATTGTCTGTGTTCTCCCTGGTGATATTCATTTTTATCTGTTTATTGAGTATTTAAAAAAACCGCCGGAACGCTTTTCTGACAACCGTTACGTGCGGTGTATTCTGGTGCGGATGAAGGGACTCGAACCCCCACGTCATAAAGACACAAGATCCTAAGTCTTGCTCGGCTACCAATTACGACACATCCGCGGAAAAATCCCCGCAAAAGTAGATAAAATAATTGTTATTACAAACGGTTAGTGCTACTTGCGAAGTTCGAAGTTCTTTCCAAGGTAAACTTTCCTTACATGTTCATCCTCAGCAAGCTGGGCGGAAGTCCCCGACATCAGGATACGGCCTTCGAAAAGAAGATAAGCACGGTCGGTTATGGCAAGCGTCTCATGTACATTGTGATCGGTGATGACAATCCCTATATTCTTGTCCTTCAGTTTGGATACTATTTCCTGGATATCTTCCACGGCTATAGGATCGACTCCTGCAAAAGGCTCGTCGAGCAAAATAAATTTAGGTTTCAGTGAGAGAGCCCTTGCAATTTCGGTACGTCTCCTTTCTCCTCCCGAGAGCTGGATCCCTTTGCTTTTCCTTATCTTCTGAAGACCGAATTCATTGAGCAGGGTTTCAAGCCGCTCCGCCTGATCAGCCTTTGAAAGCCCCGACATCTCAAGCACGGCCTTTATATTGTCCTCTACCGAAAGGTTCCTGAAAACCGAAGGTTCCTGGGCAAGATAACCTATGCCCTTGCGGGCCCTCCTGTAAACGGGAAGGGTGGTTATGTTTTCCCCTTCAAGATATATGCTTCCTTCCCTGGGCCTTATAAGTCCGACGATCATGTAGAACGACGTGGTCTTACCCGCACCGTTGGGGCCCAGCAGACCGACTATCTCACCCTGCTCCACCTCGATGGAAACATGATCGACAACCGTCCGGTTACGGTATTTCTTTACAAGATTATCAGTGTAGAGCTTCATTCAATGAACTTGTTACACTATTATCAGGAAGCCGTCTCGTTCATGAACTCCTTGTGCTTCATTTCTTTCTGCTTAACAACACGCTTCGAGATTACTATCCCGACTTCATAAAGGATCAGAAGCGGAATACATACAAGCATCTGTGAAAAAACATCGGGAGGAGTAATGATAGCTGCAACAATAACGATTATCAGTACGGCATGCTTCCTGTATTTTGTCAGAAAACCGGGCGTGATAATACCTACCTTGGTAAGAAAATATGTAATCACCGGAAGCTCAAATATCAGACCGGTGGCAAGGCAGATGGAGGTTAAGGTTCCGATGTACGACCTTATGTTGATCTGGTTAACCACATCGGCGCTGACTTCGTATGTGGTAAGGAAATGGATCGACAGGGGAGCAAGCGCATAGTACCCGAAAAGCACACCCGTGAAGAAAAGAAGTGAAGTGACAACAACCCCTCCTTTGGCTACCTGCTGCTCATTATTGTGGAGAGCAGGCCTGAAAAATTTCCAGAATTCGTAAAGCACATAGGGAAAAGCAATTATCAATCCAGCCACCAGGGCAACAGTAATATGCGTGGTGATCTGTCCGGCCATCTTGATGCTTATAAGATTGACCGGTTTTGTATTGATACAAAGGGCTTTGACGTTCACAAGCTCCCCGAGCCGGCAAAGAATCCGGTTGGTGAAAAACTCAGGATTCTTTGGGGCAAGGATTATTTTGTCAAATATTATATTCTTGAACATGAAAGCAACGATCATCAGCACAAATATGGCAATGACCGATCTTATTATATGCCACCTCAGTTCCTCTAGATGCTCCAGAAATGACATCTCTCCCTCGGGATTCTTTCTTTTCTTCTGTTCTGTGGTCTTCTGTTCTGTGGCCATTTTTCTCCGGCAATTGGTGTGAATTTACAGGCTGTAAAGATGATAAATCTTATTTTGCAAAACAATACAAATTATATTTAGTGAAAACCGGAAGCAGAAATCTTATAAAATTCATTTTTGTTAATTATGCCTGAAATATTCGGTTTGAATTATAAAATATTTAACTTTATATAAACTAGAGAGGCATAATTCAGGTAAGGACTGATGATCACAGGAGGGGTAAAGATGACTAATGATGAGACAATACATGATTTTTTAAAGAGGTACTTTGGATTTGATACTTTCAAGGGGCCCCAGGAACCAATAATAAAGAACATTCTTAACGGCCGCGACACTTTCGTGCTTATGCCGACAGGAGGGGGGAAATCGCTTTGCTATCAGCTCCCGGCTGTTATGAAAACGGGAACTGCAATAGTAATATCTCCCCTGATCGCACTGATGAAAAACCAGGTCGATGCGATGAGGAATTTCAGCACCGACGACGAGGTTGCCCATTTTCTCAACTCTTCCCTTACAAAAACTGAAAGCGCAAGAGTCAAGAATGATGTGCTCTCGGGAAAGACAAAATTGCTCTATGTGGCCCCCGAATCGCTTACAAAGGAAGAAAACATTGACTTCCTGAAGAATATAGAAATCTCATTCTATGCAATCGACGAAGCCCACTGTATATCAGAGTGGGGCCATGATTTCAGACCTGAATACCGCCGGATCAGACCCATTATTGACACTATAGGAAGATCACCGATTATTGCCCTTACGGCAACTGCAACACCTAAAGTACAGCACGATATACAGAAAAACCTCGGGATACTTGAAGCAGATGTCTTCAAATCATCTTTCAACCGGCCTAACCTTTACTACGAGGTGCGTTCGAAGCAGGATGTTGCCAAGGAAATAATAAAGTACATAAAGAATAACTCCGGGAAATCGGGCATTATTTACTGCCTCAGCAGGAAAAAGGTGGAGGAACTTGCCGAAACTCTTAAGGTAAACGGAATAAAAGCGCTTCCCTATCACGCCGGAATGGATTCGGCCACACGAACTGCCAACCAGGATAAATTCCTTATGGAAGAAGCCGATATCATTGTAGCCACAATCGCCTTTGGAATGGGTATCGACAAGCCGGACGTAAGATTCGTTATTCATTATGACATCCCCAAAAGCCTCGAGGGTTATTACCAGGAAACAGGTAGGGCAGGCCGCGACGGGGGAGAAGGAAACTGCATAGCCTATTACAGTTACAGCGATATTCTCAAACTCGAAAAGTTCATGCAGGGGAAACCTATTGCTGAACAGGAAATCGGCAAACAACTTCTGCTCGAAACGGTTTCCTACGCCGAATCATCGGTATGCAGACGCAAACTCCTGCTTCATTACTTTGGCGAGGAATATCCGGCAGAAAACTGCGAGGCCTGCGATAACTGCCTTCACCCGAAGGCCCAGTTCGAGGGAAGCGAAGCAGTCGTCAACGTGCTCGATACTGTTCTGGCTGTAAAGGAAAAATTCAAAGCCGATCATGTTGCAAATATTCTTGCCGGAAAAATCAATTCAGCCATCAAGTCAT
>JAKLIJ010000097.1 GCA_022709665.1 Bacteroidota bacterium | reverse complement strand
GGTCTCAGGGTTATAAGTAATCCCGACATGGGGCTTATTTCATTCACTTCCGACACACTCGATATATTTGAAGTTGGAGACGCCCTGTCGGACCGGAACTGGTTTCTCGACAGGATACAATTTCCCGATGCCCTTCATGTTACAATTGCAGATCAGCATAAAGATAAGGCGGATGAGTTCATTTCGGCGCTGAAGCAGGCTGTTGGCATTGTAAAAGGCAAAAAGTTTGAAAACGTCTCAAACCGGTTTCTGGTTTCATTTGTAAAAGGTCTTTCACAACTACTCCCGGAAACATGGTTCAGGAAGTTCTCTCATCTGGTTTCTGGTCTGTTGGGAAGCAGCGATGCCGGCAAACATACAATGGGCGCTGCAGTCTACGGGATAACTTCAGGCATTGAAAACCGTGGAAATGTCCGTGAACTAATGCTGGATGTGCTGGATAAGATGTACTAGGAGAATGATTACTGGTTCTGCCGGTTATGCCAGTCGCTGACATTTTAAACGACCTGCACGACCTGCAAGACCTGCACGACCTGCACGACGTGCACGACCTGCAAGACCTGCACGACCTGCACGACCTGCACGACCTGCACGACCTGCACGACACTTCTGCCGGTCAAATTGTTAATAACTTCGATAAATTGTTATTTATTTGGCGAAATCATTAGAACTTCTATCCCTAAATTTGACCCGGCCAGCACCCATTCGCACTTTCCTGCTCTGGAAATTGTATTTGACTAACATAATTGATTAATGCTGATAAAACGGGGTGCTGGCTTTCTTTATTATACCACTCCCGGTACTAAGATCGTCAGAAACTGAAAGCCAGTCCCAGATTGAGATATGAAGGGCCATATCCCAGTTCGGCCATTGCTGCCATGTTCTCACGAAAATAATACCTTGCTCCGATGAACCAGGCCCAGGCTATGTGACTGGCGGAATCTTCATAATTATCATAAGGATCGCCTGTTTCCTTTACATTTACGACATCCCAGCCGAGAAGGAGGCCCGAATATGTATCGAGCTTTTCAACAAAGGGATAGTGAAAATTGCCCCTGACCCCGATTATGGTGTTGGTGTACTGAGCATTGTAACTGGAGAACTTCCATTTATAAGAAAGGAAACCCAGGTATGGCCCTACTCCGACAGAGCCTTTATCAATGACATTATCGGCAACTCCTATCTCAAGCGAGGCTGAAAGAGGAGGTATGACCAGCCGGTTGTAGGTGCTCGAAAAGACAGTGGTTCCAATACCCAGTCCTGCATTGAATACCCTGCTCCCTTTCACAAATACCGGTTCCTGACCAGATGCAAAGACAAATGAGAGTACAAAAACTGTCGAGAAAAGAATAGTCCGCTTCATGAGTTATGTTTTCTTTCAAAATTATAACAATCCCCGGTAAGCAGAAAATAAAAACAGTTTGCCTTTTCCGGCAAACTGTCAGCAAGGTCAATCAGAATCCCTGGCTTTCGACTCCCTGATCCTAGAACTTTGCGGCGATTCCGATGTTAAGGTACGAAATTCCGTATCCGAGTTCAAGCATGGCACCCAGAGTTTCTTTGAACCAGTATCTTCCACCTATAAACCACGACCATGCGAGACCGCTTGATGAAGCGGAATAATCATCCTCGACTCCCGAACCGGTCCATTTGGATGTCACAATGTTGTAACCCAGCAGAAGACCTGTGTAGGTATCAAGTTTTTCGACAAGGGGATAATGGAAATTACCTTTTGCACCCAGAATCATGGTGGTATACTTCCATTTTGAGGTCATATATTCATATTTATAGCCGGAGTACCCAAAGTAAGGACCGACTCCTATTACTCCCTTGTCGATAATCTCATCGGCAACACCGATTTCGAACGATGCCGATATGGGTGGGATCTGACTCTTGTAGTAGGTTCCCGAATATAGAGTTGAACCAAGGCCAAGTCCGACATTAAGGACCTTGTCACCTTTCAGAAAGGTCGGTTCCTGTCCGGACATCTGTGCAAAAAGAAAAACTGCACCAGCAATCAGGAGTAGATGTTTTTTCATAGCCGTTAATTTTAAGTGGATAAAAAGTGCTTTGCTGAATAACAAAGCTTCTTATTCCATTGTTCAAAAACAGCTGATGAATCTGGTGTCAGCCGGTGATCAGTCTCCGAACAGGATGAACATTCCGGCTGCAAGTGCTGCACCGATCATCGGGGCAAGTATCGGTACCCATGAATATCTCCAGTCGCTGTCTCTTTTTCCACGGATTGGAAGAAGAAAGTGCATTATTCTGGGTCCGAGGTCGCGGGCAGGGTTTATCGCATATCCTGTAGGTCCGCCCAGTGATAATCCAATACCCAGTACAACCAGCGCCACCGGAAGTGCATTCAGAGCTCCCAATCCAACCTCAGGCTCAGCCATGTAAAGCACGGCAAGCGCCAGGACATAAGTTCCGATTATTTCAGTAAGGACATTGTACCAGTAGCTTCTGATGTTAGGCATGGTGGCGAAGACACCAAGCTTCGAATCTGCATCATCAGTGGCATCAAAATGTTTCTTGTACGCCAGCCAGGTCAGACCTGCACCGAACATTGCGCCAAGGACCTGGGCAAGAATATAAACAGGGACTTTTGCCCATGAAAATTTATGGGCTATGGCAAGCGCCAGGGTTACTGCCGGATTAAGATGAGCTCCGCTGACGGATGCTGAAATCAGCACACCTGTGAAGACGCCGATAGCCCACCCGAAGGTTATCACTATCCAACCGCCATTGTTACCTTTTGTCTTGTTGAGAAGAACGTTTGCCACAACACCGCATCCAAAGACAAGTATCATGGCCGTTCCGAAAAATTCGGCAAAAAATTGATTCATAGGTTCAGGGTATTTGGTTATTACTTGTTACTGGTTGCTGGTTACTTCAATTTCAGATTTCTGAATCCTTTTCCCCACTGTCGTTGCGAGTCGCGCTTCGGCGGGACGAAGCAATCTGTTGCCCTTTTTACCGTCATGCCTTACTCCTTCGCCCATGCCTCCGCAGCCTTGACCGCCCTCTTCCATCCTTTTATAAGCGATCCGGTGAGTTCATGATCAATAACGGGGACGAATGTTCTGTCGATCTGCCACTGCTTTGAAAGATCATCAATGTTCTTCCAGTAAGCAGTTGCAAGTCCTGACAAATATGCCGCTCCAAGTGCAGTCGTCTCGGTTACCTTCGGTCTGATTACGCTTGCCTGCAGGAGATCGGACTGGAACTGCATGAGGCTGTTGTTGACTGTGGCTCCTCCGTCGACCCTCAGTTCCCGGATGTCGATTCCGGAATCCTTCTCCATGGCCTCCAGCACCTCGAGTGTCTGGTAAGCTATGCTGTCGAGGGCAGCTCTGGCAATGTGGGCAGTTGTCGAGCCTCTTGTGAGGCCGACAATTGTTCCCCGGGCATGCTGGTTCCAGTAAGGGGCGCCCAGTCCGGCGAATGCAGGTACGAAATAGACGCCGTCGCTGTTGCTCACCCTTCCTGCAAGCTTTTCAACATCGGCCGATCTGGCTATGACGCCCAGACTATCGCGCAGCCACTGTACCACAGCGCCTGCTATGAAAATTGAACCTTCGAAGGCATACCTGGTCTCATTTCCTATTTTCCAGGCAACGGTAGTCAGAAGCCTGCTTTTTGACGCTATAGGTTTGTCGCCTATGTTCATCATCATAAAGCAGCCTGTACCATAAGTGTTCTTTACCATACCGGGTTCGATACACATCTGGCCGAACAGGGCAGCCTGCTGATCGCCTGCTATCCCTGCCACAGGGATCTCCGATGAAAACTGACCTTCGGTGGCGCCATAAATCTCACTCGACGACCTGACATCTGGCAGCAGGCTTTCAGGAATTCCAAAGACATCCAGAAGCTCCTTGTCCCACTGAAGGGTATGAATATTGAAAAGCATGGTTCTGGATGCATTTGACACATCTGTGATATGAAGCTTCCCGCGCGAGATGTTCCATACAAGCCATGAATCGACGGTTCCAAAGGCAAGCTCTCCCTTTTCAGCAAGCTCACGTGCACCTGTTACATTGTCGAGTATCCATTTCACCTTTGTTGCCGAGAAATAAGCATCAACTATCAGTCCGGTTTTTTCAAGAATCATGGTATCGGTTCCATCAGCCTTAAGCCTGTCGCAAAAGTCGGCTGTTCTGCGATCCTGCCACACAATGGCATTGTAAACGGGTTTCCCTGTGATCCTGTTCCATACCACTGTGGTTTCCCTCTGGTTGGTGATACCAATGGCAGCAATATCAGAGCTTTTTAATCCGGCTTTGGCCAGAACCTCTGTTGCCACCCCGATCTGGGTCGACCATATCTCTTCAGGTTCATGTTCCACCCATCCGGGCCTGGGGTAGATCTGGGTGAATTCCTTTTGCGCGGAAGCTACAGGTTTCCCGGAATGATTGAAGATAATGGCGCGGGAACTTGTTGTTCCCTGATCAAATGAGAGAATAAAATCCTTCATGCAACAATGATCTTAATTATTAGATATAATTTACAATCAGCTCTTTATAATTGCGAAGCTGCTTTTCAATCCAATCACTTCCGAATCCGAGTTCCTCAGCCATAATTCCGGCAACAAGAGGTCCGGCTTCAGCGCTGGCCCGGGCATCGAGGAAAAGCGCCCTGGTCCGGCGGGCAAGCATATCCTCCAGCGTCCTGGGCATTTCATTTCTTGTTATCCATACAATTTCAGCCTTGCAGTAGGGGAGCCGCGGATGTACAAGCTCTCCCATCCCGGGTTCATTCTCAATAAGATTAACGATATCGGGTGCACCGTCTCCATATTTCCTGAGGTGTTCAGGAATTTTATGAATGCCATTGGAACAAAAACTGAAATTCCTTGTTTTGCATTCCTTCTTCCCGAGAATACCTGCTTTTATAGCTTTATCAATGGTTTCCTCTGCCATTCTCCTGTATGAAGTCCATTTTCCGCCTATAATTGAAAGAAGCCCTGAACGTGAAAGCGTTATCTTGTGCCTTCTCGACACTTCCTTTGTAGCTTCTGGTTTGTCGGGATTTGCTGCCAGAGGCCTGAGCCCGGCAAAGATGCAGAGAACATCTTCCCTTAAGGGAGGCCTGGTAAGATATTTCCCGGCAGTGCGGAGAATGAAGTCGATCTCTTCCTGAAGAGCTTTTGGTTCAAGGCTCACTTCATTAAGGGGAGTGTCGGTAGTTCCTGCAACGACTTTTCCGTACCAGGGTATTGCAAAAAGAACACGGCCGTCGTCGGTTTTCGGGATCATGATTGCCGAATCGCTTTTCAGAAAGCTTCTGTCGAGGACAATATGGACGCCCTGACTTGGCCTTATGGTTGCCAGGGCTGAGGGATCGTCCATTTTGTGTATCTGATCGGCAAATACGCCGGTTGCATTAATAACAAGTTTCGATTTTACATTGTAGACCTTTCCGGATTCGACATCAGTGACTTCAACTCCGCTGATCCGGCCCTGGCTGTTCTTTAATAGATTATCTACCCTGAAATAGTTAAGCGTTGTTCCTCCGTTCTCAACACAGGCCGATGCAAGCGCCACAGCCATACGGGAATCATCGAACTGCCCGTCATGATAAACAATTCCTCCTTTCAGTCCCTCAGCTTTCAGGGGCGGGATTCTTTCTAAAGCTGTTGAACGTTTGATGAAATATGATTTTCCCATGCTCAGTCGTCCTGAAAGAAGATCATAGAACTTAAGTCCGACAGTATAAAGGAAAACATCCCAGTAGGTATAAACGGGTATTACAAATTCCTGGTTGGCAGTGAGATGAGGCGCATTCCTCAGCATCAGCCCACGCTCGTAAAGAGCTTCCTTCACAAGAAGTATGTCGCCCTGCGAAAGATACCTTACCCCGCCGTGAACCAGCTTGGTGCTCCTTGATGATGTACCCTTTGTGAAATCCGACTGTTCGAAGAGAATAGTCCTGTATCCCCTTGTTGCAGCATCGAGCGCGATCCCGAGTCCCGTGGCCCCTCCTCCTATCACAACTATGTCCCATTCCGGCGGCTGATTACTTTCAAGCCGGCCTGTCAGCGTTTCCCTGTTCATATAAAAGGCAGTTTATTTAAACCGGAACAAATGTTACAAATAATATTGATGATTACCTGAATCGAGGTTTAAAATTATCAATTAATTGTTAAATACCCCCTTCCCAACCTTCCCCCAAGGGGGACGGGGCCGGCAAAGCCTTTCCCCCCTGGGGGAAACGGGAAAGGGGGTGATATAAATGTCATTATTTGTAAAACTTCAGACACGCAGGCATCCTCACCTGAGCCGAATCCACAGCTTTCTCAGCCAGTCCGTCTGACCTGTTGATCCTGAACACGGTTATCTTGTCGGATTTCTGGTTTCCCGAGATCAGGTATCTGCCTGAAGGATCAATTACGAAATTACGGGGCCAGTCGCCTCCGCATGAACTGTGCCCTGCGGGTTCAAGAAGCCCGTCGGGAAGTATTTTAAAGGTTGCGATGTTATTTTCCCCTCTGTTTGATCCGTAAAGGAATCTTCCATCACCGCTGATTCTCACCTCTGCACAGTAGTTGTTCGAAGCGATGCCGCCCTTCATTGCAGGGAGAGTCTGAAGCAGTCTGAGTTCCTGGCCCTCTTCCACAGCAAACACCATCATCGTCGAACCCAGTTCATTGATCACATAAAGCCTTTTGCCGTCGCTGTTGAATGTAAAATGACGTGGCCCTGACCCTTGAGGAAGGGTAGTGATCCCGTTTTCCAGCTGTTTCAGTTTTCCTGTCATGCTGTTGAAGTCATAGGCCACTATTCTGTCGAGACCCAGGTCGGTGACGTATACATGGCGGCCTGCCGGATCGTGCAGTATCATATGGGCATGCGATCTGTCGGGCTGTTCCCTGTCATAAAGGATTGTGTCGGTGATCATCTCGGGCAATCCGCTTTCATCGAGTCTGACCACGGCTATTGATCCGTTTGGATAGTTAGCGATAAAAAGATATCCGCTGTCGGCCGACATGGAAATATAGCAAGGTCCGCCATAGGGGATGAGCATCTCATTAACCTTTTCAAAACCTGAATTTTCCTCATCGTACCTGAATGTCGACAGTCCGCCGCCAAACTGTCCATTAAATTCCATTACCTCGTTTGCTATATAAAAAAGGTCTGTTGTGCCGGAATAACAGAACCAGGACGGGCTTGGACCGACATCGGATGCGAAAACGTACTTCAGTTTTCCGCTTGCCGGTTTGAATTCAAATACCGCCATGGCTTTCTCACCCTCCCTCTCAGTGAAACCACCTACGAAGAGCCGCGGGCTCTGGCGGCAGGAGGTGAGTAAAAAGATTGCTGAAATCAGAATGAAGCCCGTTGATAATAATTTCCTTATCATATTTGATCCCTTATTTGTCAGTACCGGATTGTTTTTTTCTTTTTCACTTCCCTGTATTTCCTGTCAAGCTCATCCATCGTCACCCTGACGCTGATAAGCCAGGGTTCCTCATCCTTTGCCCAGTGCCCATAGGTGGTTACAACAAAAGTCCCGTCAGGCAGGAGCTCTATACCGGGGTAGCAGCAATCCCAGCTGTGGATGTTATCCTTGAACCGTATCCTGTACTTTCCGGGTTTCCCTTTTACAAGGTCCTTCCAGGTTCCTGCCCAGCCTGCCCAGTCGCCTTCAGTGGGACTTCCCTGGCCGGTCTCTGAAGCAAGCTTACTGTAATTCACTTCATTCCTTTCCTTAGCAAGAGCTTCAAGTCCGGGCCTGTAACTTACCGGGCTTATATCCCTGAAAACAATAAGCAGCCGCCCGTCGGGTGCATATTTTAACACATGCCTGTCGCCATTCAGCTCATTTGGCAGAGGTCGCGGGTCAGTCCAGGTTCTGCCTTCATCCTTTGAGAATATTATCTGAGAGTTAGCCTTTCTTGCATTTTCTCTCAGAAGAACAGCCAGTGTCTTTCCGTCGGGCGATCT
>JAKLIJ010000096.1 GCA_022709665.1 Bacteroidota bacterium | reverse complement strand
TCCGTCATCGATCGACGGGACAAAGCTATCGGTCCTTAGGTCCAGAGCCCTGAACTCCTTCTGGGTGTCCCTTAGCGCCGTTTCTGCCGACGATAGCTGAAGTATTTTTTTTGAATGCTTTGGAGAGAACCTGAGCGACAGTCCGCCCTCAACAATGTATTTCCCCAGGCCGAACGCGATATTTGCTATACCGTCGGCGGCTTTTTCCGATCCTATAGGATAATAATTTAATGACCGTGCCACCCCGGAAAGAGTAGGATAAAATATATCCCCGTGCCTGTTTCCGCAAACTTCCTGAAGGATGATTCCCATCTTCTCCTCATCAATCACATTTGAAGTGGCAGTCATATATGCTTTGCTTGCCTTATAATAAACCGAAGCATAAACTTCTCTAATAGCATCTGAAAGCATTTTCACCATAACTTTATTATCGGGATGCCTGGGGATCATGTATGTGGAATAGATCCCGGCAAATGGCTGATAATGTGAATCCTCAAGTTTGCTCGACGATCTTACTGCAATCGGATGGTTCCTCGAAACTGAAAGGAAAGCATAAAAATCCTGGTAAATCCTTGCAGGCAACTCAGCCTTCAGAAAGTTTTCAAGTATCATTTCATCAGGAAGGTCAGAGAGGGCAAGCGGATAAAGGTTGTTGTGATCCATGAACTCGTCGAAAATGTCGGTACTGAGCACCACGGTCCGGGGAATCGTGATAAGAACACCGGGGAACTTGTTGTACAGTTTATGTTCCTTTATCAGCCTGTTTATAAAGGCCAGTCCTCTTGCCTTGCCTCCGATTGAAGCATCGCCTATTCTTGAAAACAACTGGTATTCATCGTAACTGCTTTTATCGAATTTTGCTATCACTCCCCTGCCCTTCCCCAGCCTGAAACTTGAGATAGCCACATAAAGGAAACGCCTCATCTCATCCATGGAATCGAAGTCTTCCTTCCTTATATACTTGAATAATTGTGCAACAGGAAAGAGAGCTCTTGCATTGAGCCATTTTGAGAAATGGTTCCTTGAGGCATGGTATTCGAGTGTCTGATCGGGGATGGTAAGTAATTTCTGCTGAAGACTTTGCAGGTCGGTCGCTATGGCAATAGGCTCCATAGTCTCAGGATTCTTGAAAACGAAAGGTCCGAAAGCAAGGTTCTGGATAATGAAATTTCTAAGCTCGAGGGATAGTGATTTTGAATACTTGTGAATGAATCCGGCTCCCAGTTCTTCAGCCATCTTCCTGTGCGCCTGGCTGGAAGACTGAAGCAGGAACGGAACTTTGTCATCATCGGCCATTACTACCTTGCAAAGCTCGATTCCGGCATTCTCATCGGGCATGTTATCTTTCTTATAACTTATATCTGAGATAACTCCAAGTACATTGTACTTGTATCTTTTATAAAGGGCCAGGGCGTCGTTGTAATTGTTTGCCAGAAGGATCTTTGGCCGTCCCCTCATTTTCAGCATTCTCTGATGCTCATTCAGGGCTTCGCGCTGAAAATCGATCGACTGCTGAAGGACAATCCTGTAAAGGCTTGGAAGGTATGATGAAATGTACCTGATGGAGTTTTCAACAAGGATTATGGCCTGAACGCCGATATTCTCAATATCAAAGTCGGCGTTCATCTTGTCTTCTATAAGCTTTATTATGGCAAGGATAAGAGAGGCATCGCCCAGCCAGCAGAAGACGTAATCGATAGCGCTCAGGTCTTCTCCCTCGAGGCGGAGGGAGACTTCCCTTGAAAAATATGTAAGTACTACTACAGGAATTCTCTCGAACCTCGATTTTATCATTTTAGCCATCGCGAACACGTCGGTTCCCTTGAGGCTGAGCATTGAAATGACAAGGTCGATATTTCCTTTTTCAAGTATTCCGAGAGCATCCTCTGCATTGTCGGTCTGGACGAATGTAGGAGGGTATTTGAGGTTCAGTGAGACATACTCATTAAATATCTGCTCGTCAATCCTGCCGTCTTCCTCAAGCATGTAATTATCATAATTACTGCAGATTATAAGCACCCGGCGAATCCTTTTCTGCATAAGGAGGTTGAAAGATGTGTCGGTGAAATCATATTTCTGCAGATCGAGTATGCCTTCAATGATCGTCATGTGTAGAGTTTTTATCATTCGTTGAAATCACTGCCATTCCCTTTTTACCATCCATCCTGACGGTCAGCGGGTATTCAAACCTTACATGCCTGTAAAACTGTCCTTTCCCAACCAGCTTTCCTTCTCTGATTCTGTCCCAGCTGATAAGGTCTCTTCCTGCATCCTGGTCAACCGAGAAGTAGCCCACATTCATGGAAGTCACATTATGAAAGAAGTGTGATCCGAGTGAAGCATCGGGGTGGAAGTCGGTCAGCGACATTTCAACAATAACCTTTGCTGCCGATATCTGGGGCCATGCTACAGGGATTCCGAGGAACCTGTCGCGGCTCCCCCATCTTCCCGGTCCTATCAGAATGTACTTTCTGTTCTCCCTTACCATGAGCTCGTTTATTGAAGCAATCTCATCCGCCATGTCAAGAGTAAGCTTGTTGTCAAATCTTTCGGGCTCTATGAAAACTATATCTGTAATGTTGTCAGCCAGCCCGTTACCCATGCTTTTATGTGTAAGAAGAAGAAGGTTTTCCTGATCGATCGATTCGGGATCTATTCTGTAACCTGCACCAGCCCCGAGCATTGGTTTGATCTGAAGAAGGAAAAATGAGGCGTTCCCCGTTTCATCCCTGTCAAGATCAACTGCATACTCGATTTCAACGGGAGTGCCGCATGCCTCTGTAACCACTTCGAGAACAGTCTTCAGAGTCTGAGCGAGAGGTATGTGATTATATTTCAGAATATTTGCAAAATTAAGCACTCTGGGCCCGGGATAATGAAGTCCGGGTGTTATTGTATCATTATCCGGATTCATGACCGATGCCAGGTGATTCAGTGTTCCATGGCGTTCCGAATCACTTATCTCAAGAATTCTGAGTCCGGCATTCTCTCCTTCAAGCAGGTTGAGTTCCCTGTCTGACATGTCCACTGCATAGAACCAGAGCTGGGAGTTTTTATAGAGATCCTTCTGCGAAATGATCTCAAGATCAGGATACACAGGTGAAAACCTGTAAGCGAGATTCCCTTCCATAACATATTGGCCAAGACCCAGAGCAGCAATTGCGAACCCGTCTCCCGGTGTCATATGGGCAACCGGATAGAAATTGAATGATTGTGCCGATCCGCTGATATGCGGATAGAAAGCATCCTCATACCTGTTTCCGACAACTTCCTGTATCACAACAGCCATTTTCTCAAGTTCTATCTTGTAGTTTATAGCTTCGAAATATGCTTTTGAGTCACTTGTGTAAACAGAAGCAAACACAAGTTTAATAGCTTCTGCGAGCTGTTTCAGTCTTATTTCCGTGTCCGGATCCTTATTGGGAAGAAGGTAGGTCCCGAATATCCCTGAGAAAGGCTGGTTTTGTGAGTCTTCAAAAAGGCTTGAGGACCGAACCGCCAAAGGCCTTGTGATCCTCCTTACGAATACCCTGAGTTTCTTTTCGAGGGTATAGGTAAGACTGCCTGCCACAAAAGCTTTTTTAATGACGTTGAAGTCCCTTTCCTCCTTCACCAGTTTCCACAGATGATTTCTTTCCATGAACATATCGAACTCATCCGTACCAATAATTGCCGTGACAGGGGTTTTGACATTAATGCCCGGTATGAGTCTCCCCAGTTCAAAGCTGTAGATCAGTGTATTAATAAAGGCCAGGCCTCTCCCCTTGCCGCCCAGCGATCCCGGCGACAGTGAGACGACATTTGTCTCATCAATAATAGCCGATTCCTCGAAATTGATGACCCTGCCCTTGTTGAGTTCCTTTCTTCGTTTACGGATTATGTCGAGAAGAAATTCCCTCAGTTCCCTGAGGCTGGCAAAGTCGGACACCTTTATGGGATTGATGTATTTTGCGATCTTTACTTCACCCCGGGCCATCAGCCAGAGTGAGAAGTGATTTTTCATCGCATGATATGCGAGGGAATCTTCGGGAATAGTTTCGAGGTAGGCCTCGAACTCCTTCATCGATTTTGCAATTGCTATCTGTCGTCCGCTGTTGTCCCTGTATACGAAATGTCCGAATCCAAGATAATAGTTAATGAATGATTTAAGATCCTGAAGAAGGCTTTCCGAATTCTTGTTGACGAAATTTGATTTCAGGGTAAAAGCATACCTGGCATTTTCAGGATCAGCCGATTGGAGAACGGTTGGCAGGTTTGGCAGGTAGGATTTTATAAGCCTTATAAGTTCAAACCCGGCTAAATCGTTCATTTTTCCTTCTTTAGGAAAAGACATATCGGAAATCACGCACAGCAGGTTATTCCTGTAATTGTTAAACACTACAACAGCGGCCTCCCATGACGACACAAGCAGTATTTTCGGCCGTGCCCTCAGTTTCAATACCTTGTAAAGCTCATCCGTTGAAACGTCCTGGATCAGTTTTTTTGTCTGATCCATTACCAGGCTGTAAAGCATCGGGAGGTAGCTGGAATAGTAATCGGCTGAGTCTTCCACAAGAAGTATGACACCGGTAAGGCCTTTCTGGGTATCATTCTCTACATTGACTTTATCCTCCAGTTGTGAGACCATTGCAAAGAACACCTTTGATTCACCTGTCCACACGAAATAGTTATCAAATGGGACTCCCTTTTCTTTCTGCTTTTTAACATATTCCATGTCGGATGAGCTGTTAAGCAGCAGATAGGTTGGCAGATAAGGGTACTTGCTTTTTATCTTCCCGCATAACTCCATGGGGCCTTCCCTGTCGACACCCATCATTATGATTACAAGATCGTAATGCCTGTTTTTCAGTCTATTGAATGCTTCCTCCTCACCTGAAACGCCTGTAACCCTCGGGATTGAAGTGATGCTCATCTGGAAGTATTCTCCCAGGATATGGTCGGCAAAACGGCCTTCACCTTCAATGGAATAAGCGTCGTAGAGGTTTGCCACAAGAAGAATTTCCTTTACCCTGAAAGGCTGAAGATCGTGAAACACATCCCTTTCTGCATTATGGCGGTCGAGAAATTTCTGGAGCAGTTTCTTACTCGAAACAGCCGGGTATTCTTCCTCCTCCTTCTGAATGGCTCCGCTGGTCCGGATGATGTCCCTCGCCCTGTAACTGTTTATATAACCGGTAATAAGGCTTGCAATATTTACAACGAGGTCTCTCTCCTCCTTGAGGAATGGTCCTTCAAATTCTTCCCTGAATTCCCTTGTGTAAAAAATTTCTATGTTCCCTGTCTGGTCATCAATGGTACTGAATTCCTGGGACATGCGCCATTCCGTCACACGGAAATCAGGCGACTCGAATTGTTTGTCCATAAAGCTTATCCTGGCAACGGTGTACTCGGGATACTGCCAGGCAGCAGGAAGAAGCAGAACTATGTGCTGAAGGGTTTCCTCGACAGGTTTGTTTTCCTTCAGGATATATGTTGTCTGGTTGATGCATCCGAGTTCTTTCAAACGCTCCCTCTGTTCATGCACTAGACGGCTGAATTCGGGTGTAAGTTGTGTATTGGCATCCATCAGACAAAAGTTAAAAGGATCAGAATTTAAAATTACTAAAATTCTGCCATCCCTGTCATGAGTTGAAGGATGCTGTCAGACAAATTGAAGGACCGGGTCCGGCTGGACACCGGAATGCTGTCAGACTTCCCAGACTGATCCGCTGTTGAGCAGTTCGTCCATGCAACTTATCTTTGATTTGCTTCTGACCTGCTCTATCTGGTTTTCAAGCTCCGCCTCGTAGGTAGGTCCCGGGACCGATCTGATAATTCCAAGTGCAACAGGATATTCGGGATATCTCATATTGGCGAGCATGTATTGAATTCCGGGATTCTGCTCAGTGGCATCGTGAATAAGAATATCCTTTTCCTTTATGCCGCCTTCTCCAAGTTTAACGACTTTCAGCTTTAGTCCGTCGAGAATAAGGCCTCTGTCATTTTCTTTTCCGAAGAGCATAGGTTCTCCCTGCTTCAGAATAATTGTCCGGTCGTCCCTGACTTCCTTTGCAGTAACCTTTTCATGGATCCCGTCGTTGAAAATGACGCAGTTCTGGAGGACCTCGATCACGGATGCTCCCTTATGCCTGGCTGCTTCAATATAGATCTGTGTTGACAGGGTTACATTTGCATCCACTGTGCGGGCAAAGAATTTTCCCCTGGCTCCTATTACAAGTTCTCCTACAGAAAATGGTTCTTCAATTGTTCCGAAGGGTGATGTTTTTGTAACAAGGCCTTTTTCGGATGTTGGAGAGTACTGGCCTTTTGTAAGGCCATATATTTCGTTATTGAACAGTATAATATTGATGTCGATATTCCGTCGGACCACATGGATGAAGTGGTTCCCTCCTATTGCCAGTGCATCTCCGTCGCCTGTTATCTGCCACACCGACAGGTCGGGGTTTGCTATCTTGACACCGCTGGCTATTGCTGAAGCCCTTCCGTGGATACCGTGAAATCCAAAAGTATTCATGTAATATGGAAACCTTGAGGAACATCCTATTCCTGAAATAAAGGCAAATTTCTCCTTTGGAATTCCAAGTTCCGACAGAGCTTTCTGCACTGCATTCAGAACAGCATGATCGCCGCAACCGGGGCACCAGCGTACCTCCTGATCGCTTTTGAAATCCTTTGGGCTTAGCCTGTTTGTATTATTATCTTCCATGGTTTTGGATTACAAAAGTTTTAAGCATTTTTCCTTAATCTCGCTGATTGTAAAGGGAAGCCCCTGAACCTTGGTTATCTGTTCATAATGGAATTCGGGGTACTTCATCCTCAGATAACTGGCGAACTGGCCGAGGTTAAGCTCGCAGACAACTATCTTTTTAAATTTGCTGAAGATATCCCTTACGTTGCCTGGAAGCGGATTAATGTAATTGAAGGTAACGTTGCTGATTTTGTATCCTTCGGCCTGAAGTTCCTTAACTGCCATGACACGATAGCCGTAAGATCCTCCCCATCCGACAACCAGCAGATCGCCCGATTCTTCGCCGCTTACCGTCAGATCCGGAACCTTGGCTGCGACACGCGCTACTTTCTGTTCTCTCATATTCACCATCAGTTCATGATTTTCCGGGACATACGAAACTGTTCCTTTGACGGTTTTCTCGAGGCCGCCTATTCTGTGTTCCATATTTGGTGTGCCCGGTATTGCCCAGAACCTTGACATTTTCTCAGAGTCTCTTTTGTAGGGAACATAAGGAAGGTCCTGGTCAGATGCGTATGGAGGATGAATATCCGGAAGGTCCTTCATGGAAGGTATTCTCCAGGGCTCTGTACCATTGGCAAGATATCCGTCGGTAAGAAGGATAACGGGAGTCATGTGTTCCACGGCAATCCGGGCCGCTTCGAATGCATACTGGAAGCAGTCTGTCGGGGTACTTGCTGCCAGAACGACCACAGGGCTTTCTCCGTTCCGGCCAAAGAGAGCCTGAAGGAGATCAGACTGTTCCGTTTTGGTGGGAAGTCCGGTTGAGGGTCCTCCGCGCTGAACATCAACTATTACAATCGGGAGTTCGGCCATAACTGCCAGTCCGATGGCTTCTGATTTCAGGGCAAGTCCGGGACCGGATGTTGAGGTAACTGCAAGGTTTCCAGCAAAGCTTGCTCCGAGGGCGGTACAGATGCCCGCTATTTCATCCTCTGCCTGAAAACTCTTTACACCAAGATCTTTCCTTGCGGCCAGTTCCTCAAGTATTCCTGTTGCAGGAGTGATCGGATAAGAGCCTATGTAAAGCTCAAGCCCGGCTTTTTCCGCAGCAGCCAGGAGGCCCCATGCCGTTGCCGTGTTGCCTGATATGTTGCGGTACCTGCCTTTGGCAATCGGCGCCGGATTGATCCTTATCGGTGCAAGGGCTTCTATTGTCTCTGCATAGTAATAACCTGCGCGCAGGGCTATCTTGTTTGCTTCTACCAGCTCCGGTTTTTTGCTGAATTTTTTCTCAAAATATTGTTCGGTGTATTTTAGTTTGCGGTCAAAGAGCCAGTAGACCATACCGAGGGCAAACATGTTCTTTGTTCTGAGGATTGTTTTCGGATCAAGGTTCAGTTTTAAAAGAGCTTCCTTGACCATCGAGCTTATCGGAGCCTCTATGAGATTG
>JAKLIJ010000095.1 GCA_022709665.1 Bacteroidota bacterium | reverse complement strand
CATCCATTCTCAGGGGAGGAGCCGACAAGGCTGCTGAAGCCGGTCTGAGGATCATCGGCGGGCATACCATTGATGATTTCCCTCCGAAATATGGTCTGGCGGTTATAGGTTATGTGCATCCTGAGAGGATAATAACAAACTCTGCCGCCATGCCGGGCGATGTTCTTATTCTCACAAAACCCATAGGAACGGGTATTGTCCTCGCAGGGCATAGGATGAAAATGATTTCAGGTAATGATGTGAATGGAGCTCTGAGCCTTATGAAAAGCCTGAACGCGTCTGCTTCTGCCATTATGCAGAAGTTCGGGGTGAAGGCGGCCACAGACATTACAGGATTCGGCCTCGCAGGTCATGCCCTTAAAATGGCGAGAGCAGGGAATGTCACCCTGGAAATCAACCTGCCGGCACTGCCGCTGATCGGGAATGCCTACAGACTGGCTGACGAAGGCTGTATCCCGGGTGCAGCTTTCAGAAACCTCGATTTCGTGGAGGAGGAAACCAGCTTTGAAGAAGACCTGGACTATAACCTTAAAATGCTTTCGATGGATGCCCAGACATCCGGGGGGATATTGATGTGTGTCAGTGAATCAAAATCCGGCGAAGTACTTGCAGCCCTCCGGAAGGAGGGAATGAGTGCTTCCGCAATAATCGGAAGAGTAAGGGAAAATGGAGAAAAACATCTGCGCCTTCTTAATCATTAAGACCAGAAAAACCATTTTGCCGGTATTGTTAAAAATGTAACAATATCGTAACAGCAAAAGGATTTCGATTCGACATCGAGTAGCTAATTTTGCAGAGTTGTTATCGGATTTAATATGTTCTTTAACTGCATGAATACAAAACATATACAATTCCCATTAGCCTCACCTTAAACAAAACCTCCTGTCGCTTATGACATTTCTGATCTTTATTATTGTAATCGTTCTAATTTTTGATTTTATAAACGGATTTCACGATTCGGCCAACTCCATTGCCACAATTGTATCGACCAAAGTACTTTCACCTTTTGCTGCTGTTGCCATGGCAGCCACATTCAACTTTGTAGCATTTCTGATTTTTCCGCTTAAGGTTGCAAAGACAATCGGCTCCGGGGTTATCGATACCGAAATTGTGACTCTTGAGCTTATTGCAGCTGCAGTTATGGCTGCAATTATCTGGAATCTCATTACATGGTGGCTAGGACTACCTTCAAGTTCATCCCATACTCTGGTCGGCGGACTTGTTGGCTCTGCTATTGCGAGCAGCGGTTTCGGATCAGTTGTCTATGCCGGCATCCTGAAAATTGCTGCTTTCATAATAATAGCTCCTGTCCTGGGAATGCTGATGTCATACCTGATAACTATTATTGTGCTTCATGTAGTCAAAGGCCAGTCTCCCTTTGGTGTCGACAAACACTTCAGGCGGCTCCAGCTGTTGTCTGCCTCTGCCTTCAGCCTCGGGCACGGCGGAAATGATGCACAGAAATCCATGGGAATAATATGGGTGGCCCTGTATGCCATGGGAAAGGTCCCTAAAGATTCCGACCCGGCGTTGTGGATAGTGCTTTCGTGTCATGCTGCTATCGCCATGGGTACTCTTTTCGGCGGATGGCGGATAGTGAAAACCATGGGACAGAAAATAACAAAACTCAAGCCTTTTGAAGGCTTCTGCGCTGAAACAGCCGGTGCACTTACTCTCTTTATGGCAACAGGACTTGGAATCCCCGTCAGTACAACCCACACAATTACAGGTTCGATAATTGGAGTGGGTGCGACAAAAAGAGCTTCAGCTGTGAAATGGGGCGTAACCACAAAGATTTTCTGGGCATGGATACTTACCATCCCTGTTTCGGCTGTCATCGGTGCAGCATTGTTCTACTTAGTCAGGGTGATAGCCTGATCGTTCAAAGGAGGTCTTTTGTAACTAAAATGTAACAATCTTTTATTCGAAAACCTTGTTGAAGTCTGATAAGCCGGTTAATTTTGCCTTATCGGCTTAAATCATAAAGCGCTATTACAAAGTGCATAAAGTCAGACAGTTCTAAAATCTCACTCAATGACAAAGGATAGTATCCTCAAGGTATTCACTCCAAAATACCACGCTCTTTACCCGGTTTTCGAAAAAAGCGCCGATAACCTTATCATGGCAAGCGGCAGACTGAAAATCCTCCTGAATACAACAGATATTTCAGAACAGGAGGCAATAATACTTGAAATAAGTGAACTCGAAAAGAAAGGAAACACAATATCCGGAGAAATGTACTCCATTGTCAATTCACTTATAATAAATCCTTTCGACAGGGAAGATATTAACAGGCTGGTAAACAGGGTGGATGACCTGCTGCATTACATCAATCAGATAGGAAAGATGACAGGACTGATGAAAAGCACTGTGATAATCCCTGTCTTTTCAGAACTTTCCGATATAGTATCCATAGCATCAGCTGAAGCCGCTTCATGCATCAGACAACTCAGGAACATAGGTAACTCCAGAGACAGGATGGCTGAAGGATGCAAATCAATCAGCAAGCTTGAAAAAAAGGCCGAGGAGGTTTTCTACGACGGCGTCAGCAAGCTTTTTTCTTCATCCGACGGCGATATGATCCATCTCGCAATGAGAAAAAAGATAATGGAGACTTTCCTTAAGTGCTTCGACCAGATAAAGGAAATTTCAGAGGCGATCAGGACCATACTGATTAAAGCTTCCTGAGATCAGGAAAAAATCATTTGACAGTCAATTATTGAGGATTTCATCTCCCCCCGGGGAAAAGGAGTCATTTCGGTAGTGAGAAAAGGAACTCGGTTCCTCCTCCTGCCCGGTTACGTACAAGAATCTCACCCCTGTGAAGCAGTATGGCATTCTTTACAATCGCCAGTCCCAGACCGGTTCCCCCGCTTTTTCTCGACCTGCCTGAATCAACCCTGTAAAACCTCTCAAAAACCCTGTTGATGTGTTCCTGAGGTATACCTACACCGTCATCTGAAAAGGAAAAATGGAAGAACCTTTTGTCTTCATTGTATATCAGTATCCTGATAGTGGTATTGTCGCCCGCATAGTTTACAGCATTCTCGACAAGATTCTGGAATACTGACATTATCAACGACTTGTTGCCCTTAACCGTTACTTCATTGTCAATATTTATCTCAACTTTCATATTCCTCGAATCAATTGCCGACTTGAAATTGTCGCGAACCTCCCTTATAAGCTTCCTTATTTTTATCTTCTCAGGTTCAAATGAAGCTCCCGCTTCCTCTATCCTGTTCAATACTGAAATGTCATTTATAAGGCCGGTCAGCCTGTCGGTCTGGGCGAGTGCCTTCTCGAGGAAATAATCCTTTTTCTTCGGCTCGATCTCAGGATCGGCTATCAGTGTTTCAAGGTAGCCCTTTATCGATGAGACTGGTGTTTTGAGCTCATGAGCTATATTGGAGGTCATCTGCTGCTTGATGAGCTTGTTCTTTCCTATCCTGGTGACGTCGTTAAGGATCACCTCGAAACTTTTATCCTGAAACAGAACACACTGAACACTGAAGAACCTTCCGTCCCTTGATATCTGGTATTCCATCTTGGGAAGATCGTTTGAATTGACTTCAATTATGGAATGTTTTGATATGAAGTCACTTACTGGTGCAAATTCGGAAATCTCAAAGAAATTTGAAGAGAATATCTTCAGATCTCCCGAGATAAGGTTCATGTGGTTAATAAAATGATTATTACTAAATATAATTTCCCTCTCATTTGAAAAAATCGCCACACCTTCATTCAGAGCATTCAGATGATTGAAGAACTTCCCCTTTTCTATCAGAAGCTCGTTTTTGGCTGAAAGGAGGTTGTTGTAGATACCAAGGATCTCTGATCCGATCTCCCCAAGCTCATTTTTTGGAAAGTCGGAAACAAAAGGCTCATCATTCTTCAGACTGAATGTAAAATCCTGAAGCCTGGTAACCGATTCGCCAAACCTGTTGGTTACCAGCAGGAGGATAGCGCCGATCACTATGAAGCAACCTGCAACCAGCAGCATGAAGTTTAAGTTGGCCTTCATGAAATTGGAAATGCTTACATCATAAACAAGCGCTGATCTGATGAAATATTTGTCGTACGACTTTGAATAATAATAAAATTTCTGTCCTGTGCTTTCCGATCGCCTGATATCTGTACCATAGCCGGATGCCAGAGATCCGGCAACTTCCGGTCTGTTAAGATGGTTCTCCATCCCCTGGTAATCAGTAACGAAACTGTCATAAAGAACTGTTCCGGATTTGTTGATAACGGTTAAGCGCATATTTTCATGCGGCATAAGCCGGTTCAGTGAGTCGAGAAGACTGTAATTGCCTGATTGTTGTATCGAGTTGACATTTATGTAGTTGTCGGTAATTTTAACTATATTAAGCAATTCAGCATTCAGGGTTGTTACCCTGTATTGCTTTTCCCTTTTGTAGAGATATGCAATTATCAGAAGGGCAATCACAAGGAAGATCGCCGAATAAAAGAAAAGGAGCGTATTTCTGAATTTGTTTCTTTTTCTGAGCATGCTGCAGTTTGTTCAGAACTCAAAATAATACCCGTAACCAGTCTTGTTCTTCAGATTCTGGCCATAGGATCCAAGTTTGGTCCTGAGCCTTGTAATATTCACATCGACCGTCCTTTCGGTAACTATAATGTCCTTGCCCCAGACGCTGCTCAATACTTCTTCTCTCGAGAAAACCCGGGTCTGGTTCTCAAGAAGCAGCTTGAGAATCTCGAATTCCTTCTTTGTCAGCTCAACTTTTTCGTTATTGATTATAAGCCGTTTTCTGACAGTATCCAGCTCAATATCTCCGTACTTGATTGTTGAAGTTTGTTTTGTCCTGTCGCTTTTGACACGCTTGAGCACTGCCTTTACCCTTGCTGTCAGTTCGTTGATCGAGAATGGTTTTGCCATATAGTCATCGGCTCCCAGACTGAATCCTGTCAGAATATCATTCTCAGTGTCTCTGGCGGTTAAAAAGATAATGGGGACGTTGACAGCCATCTCCTTCCGGAGCTTGTCGGCAAACCGGAAGCCCGACATGGGACCCATCATCACGTCGAGAAGGATGAGATCAAAGCCGGCTACGGGAAGTTTCAGGGCCTCTTCTGCGGAATGGACCACCTCGGTATGGTAACCTTCGTTGCCCAGATTATACTGAAGGATCTCGCAAAGATCCTCCTCGTCGTCGACAATCAGTATTCTTTTGTTCCTGGTGTCCATAAGACGGAAAATTTGGGTAAGTGATTTTTTACGTCAGGGTTTAAAGTTAAGTAAATTGCTGAAATCTTGGAAGGAGAAATGCCCGTCAAAACCTGTAGCGGGGGTTCAACGGGCAAATTCACCAATTATGCGCGAAATAAAACTAAAACAGGGAATAACCAAGTTTCAGGTGACAGGTAATACCGGGTTCAAGTCTGGTGAAGAACTGGTCGGTAGGATTAAATGATTTGAATACTGATTCCTTTTTATCATTAAGAAGGTTGTCGATCTTGAGTTCAAGCTGTAACCTTTTTTCCCTTCCCAGCTTCCCGGAAGCTGTAAAATTAAGGTTATGAAATGGAAGTGTATAGATATCCGGCCTGTCGGCAATACCAACATACTGAAGTGTTTTTCCCTGGACATTGTAGAACAGCCCGGTCTCAAATCCGGGCCAGAATGAACTTTCCCCTCCTGCCCAGGTAATACCGCTGTTAATGATCCAGGGCGACTGGCCGGCCATCTCGCGGGTCCTGCTTACCGACTGGCCGGTACGAGAGTTCTCAATACGCGAGTAGTATTCCGTGAGACTCAGTTCGATACCCGATCTTATGACAGATATGTTTGAAGAAAAACTGAAGTTTTCAAGGGCAGCATCAATACCTCCCAGGTTCTTGCGAACTTCGAGTTCAATCCCGAGAACCTGGCCGTCGCCGACATTTCTCGGCTGAAAGGTACCGGTCTGGGTGGCATATTGAACAACTTCAATAGGCTTGTTGAAGTATTTCCAGAAACCGCTGACAGATAACATCTGACCGTCCCTCTGGAATAATTCCCACCTGAGATCTATGTTGTGGATATCCGAACTTTCAAGGTTACCGTTCCAGTATTCCCTGCCTGCAACATCGTCGGCATCGCGGAACATGCCACCGACAAATGTCCTCCCGCTGATAGGATCGGCTATTTCTGCAAATGAAAGTTCCTTGAATGACGGCCTGGCAATGGTTCTTGCATAAGATGCCCTCAGGTTCTGCCTGTCATTAAGACCGTACACAAGGTTCAGGGTTGGGAAAAATCCCAGATCATCGAGTACCCTGTCATTGTTCAGGACTATTGTGCCAAGCTGATTCTGCCCGCTGTACCGCTGGGTAAATTTCTCAAGCCTTACCCCGGCAATAATCCTCAGACCTTTCACCAGTGTCATCTCGGCTGATACATAGCCGGCTCCGTTTACTGAACCGGCGTTGAACTGATTGGGATTCGAAGGCAGAAAGCCGGCTTCGTAAGTGGTCCCGCTGCCGTAATCAGTCCCGTTGAGGGGCCAGATGTTTTCGGGTCTGAACAGCTCATCGGGATCGCCTGTCAAAGGTAAATTCCTGACATTCAGCATGAATTTTCTTATCATGAAGTCGCGTTCCTTGTAGGTATATGCCCCGCCGAAACTCAACTTTGCAGCCTCACCGTTGAACCTGAATTCTTTTGTTGCATGGATGACTCCCGCCAGATTATTCTCTGAGAGCGACCTCCATATCCTCTCGGGGAAGCCGGATTCAGTATTAATCAGGTAGTTGTTGGTGCTTCCTTCAACATAACGCACAAAACGGGCATCGGGATCTTCTATTTTGGAGAATGTAGGTGAGAGCTTCCAGATAAGGTCCCATTTACTGTTCCTGAAAGAGTGCCTTCCGTCGAGAAGTATATTTGTAAGGGAACGCTGGCTGTACTCAAGATTGTGCTGGTAACCCGAGAAGACACTTCCCTGGTCGGAACCTTCATAATCAAAGATCCCGGCCTTTGATTCACCGTTCTGCAGATGAATAATGTTGATCCTGTATTTGGAGTTGAGAGTCTTAACTGCAAAACCTGCAAGACCGCTCAGCAGTACGCTGCTTACCCCATAATCCCCTTTCTGAAACTCCCTGACTTCCAGTTCTGTGATATCAGGATCGCTGGCCATTCCGTAACGGCCGTATTCTGCATCCTTGTAAAACTCGGTGTTGTTTTTGTACGAAAATCCCAGGTTGTAACCGAGTGTTAACTTTTTCAGGGGTATCTGGTTGCCGAACGAGGCTCCAAAGTTGTAATCAATAAAGCTCTTCTGCTTCAGGGCTGCCATCTGCGGATTGAAGCTCTCAAGAACATCGCGGTATCTCGATGCCTGTTCTCCGGCGGGATCTCCTATTACGGATGCGAAGAAGGGAAGGTTGTCTTCCGCAGGGATGGCCCGTGTACCATTGTCAAATCCAAGGAAATCGGTCCTGCTGCCCTTGTAGGTCAGATAATCGTTCCTGAAATGGTAATCGGGATTGTAACTTGTCCCGATGCTTAGGTTTCCCTTTTTCTCCTCAGGGAAGTCCCTGAACGAAATATCGATTATTCCGCCTGTGAAATCGGCCGGAAGTTCAGCACTGAATGATTTGTGGACTATGATATTGTCTATAAGGTTTGTCGGGAAAATATCCATCTGCATCGTGTTGCGATCGGGATCGAGCCCGGGTATGTCGACACCGTTCAGGATTGTTTTCGTGTAACGGTCTCCAAGACCTCTGACGAAAACATACCTGCCGCCCTCGACTGAAACACCGGGAACTCTTTTTATCGAGGCTGCTGCATCTGAATCACCCATCTTCCTGAAGTTTGCAGAGGATATCCCGTCGACAAGGTTGGGAGATTCCATTTTGATGGCCATGACGGCATTTTCAGTGTTCCTCTTCATTTCGGCGCTTACAGTCACTTCCGACAGGCCGAAGGTTGCTGATTTCAAAAGAAGGTTTTCGAGAATCGTTACATTGCCCGCGGCCACTCTGACGTTGTTTTTTGTGAAAGTCTCATAGGAGACAAAAGAGAACCTCAGATTGTAAACGCCGGGTTCGACAGAAAGGTTGAACTTACCGTCGAGGTCCGTCAGCATGCCTTTAGTGGTTCCTTCGATCAGAATTGTAACTCCGGTCAGAGGTTCTCCCGTGGATTCATCCGACACCGAACCCCGTATGATGCCATTCTGCGCTGAGATTTTTCCTGCAAGAAGCATCAGAAAAGCAATTGATAATAAAGATTTTGTAAAACGCATAATTGATTGGTTGTTGGTAATTTTAAAATCAGCAGGCCTGAAAGCCTGCTGATTATTGCAAATTATTGTTTTAGAAATTGTTAAGTGAACCTGAAACAGCTGTCCACGACCAGCCCAGGAAAACATCAGGGTTTGCACCACTGG
>JAKLIJ010000094.1 GCA_022709665.1 Bacteroidota bacterium | reverse complement strand
AGGTGATCACGGACAATGATCTTCCGCTGATCGAGAACAGGATGAAAGAGCTTGCCTCGAAAAATCTTCCTATTGTAAGGAAGGAAGTAAGCAAGAAGGAAGCGCTTGATCTTTTCTCCGGAAAGGGTGATCAATACAAGGTAGAGCTGATAGGTGAACTTGAGGACGGAACGATATCGCTTTACACACAGGGTGGTTTTACAGATCTCTGCAGGGGCCCTCACCTTCCATCAACGGAGCCCATTAAGGCAATCAAGCTTTTGAATGTTGCCGGTGCTTACTGGAGGGGCAATGAGAAGAACAAGATGCTCACAAGGATTTACGGAGTCACCTATCCCAGGCAGAAGATGCTTGACGATTATCTGGCATTCCTCGAGGAGGCAAGGAAAAGGGACCACAGAAGGATTGGCAGGGATCTCGAACTTTTTACATTCTCGCCTAAGGTGGGGATGGGGCTTCCTCTCTGGATGCCCAGGGGAGCGGAGCTGAGGCAGAACCTTATTAATTTCATGACCAGGGTGCTGAAAAAGAGAGGTTACACGATGGTTGCCACGCCTCACATAGGTGATGTGAGTCTTTACAAGACCTCTGGACACTATGAAAAGTACGGTAAGGATTCCTTTCAGCCTATGTCGACGCCTCAGGAAGGTGAACAGTTCATGCTTAAGCCGATGAACTGTCCTCACCATTGTGAGATTTTCAATGCCACCCCCAAGTCGTACAAGGACCTTCCTCTGAAGATGGCTGAATTCGGGACGGTTTACAGGTATGAGCAGAGCGGAGAGCTTCATGGACTTACAAGAGTAAGGAGTTTCACCCAGGATGATGCACATCACTTCTGCAGGCCCGACCAGTTGAAGGAAGAGTTCAAAAGCATAATCGACCTGGTTCAATTCATATTCAAAGCTGTCAATTTCAGCGAGTTCACAGCACAGATTTCACTTCGTGACCCTGATGACAGGGAGAAGTATATAGGATCGGATGAGAACTGGGAGAAAGCTGAGAAGGCGATTATAGAGGCGGCTTCAGAGAAGAAACTTGTTACCACTGTTGTACCGGGCGAAGCGGCCTTTTATGGTCCGAAGCTCGATTTCATGGTAAAGGATGCAATCGGAAGGAAGTGGCAGCTGGGCACCATACAGGTCGACTACAACCTTCCCGAGAGGTTTGATCTTACATACAACGGGAGCGACAATCAGAAGCACAGGCCGGTGATGATACATCGTGCAATATTCGGATCGATGGAGCGTTTCATAGCCGTTCTGATAGAGAACACTGCAGGGAAATTCCCGCTGTGGCTGGCTCCCGAAAAGGCGGTGATACTGCCTATAAGCGAAAAATTCAATGATTATGCATATAAAGTTTTGCATTTTCTAAATAATTCCGATATTTGCACACTTATTGACGACAGGAGCGAAAAGATAGGTAAGAAGATCAGGGATAACGAATTAAAGAGGATCCCGTACCTGTTGATCATAGGAGAAAAAGAAGCTGAAAGCGGAACGGTTTCGGTCCGCAAGCAGGGAGAAGGTGATAAGGGGAGCATGAAGCTGGATGCTTTTGCCGAGTTTATCACGGGGGAAATAAAGAATGAGATTGCCTGGTAGAGGTGTAATTTAGTTAAAAAGAGTATAAACCAAAGTTAGGAGGAAATAGCCATAGCCGGACCAATTAGGAGAAGCCCTGCACGCGTTGTTCAGCAGGCTCACAAGATTAACCACAGGATCACTGCACGGGTGGTCAGAGTAGTCGGTGATGGAATTGAAACAGCACTTATGAGCATTCAGGATGCTCTGAAACTGGCTGACCAGATGGAACTTGATCTTGTTGAGATTTCTCCGAACGCAGACCCCCCTGTTTGCAGGATCGTTGACTATCAGAAGTTTCTTTATCAGCAGAAAAAGAAACAGAAAGAGATAAAAGCAAAGACAGCCAAAGTTGTTGTCAAGGAGATAAGGTTTGGTCCGAACACTGACGATCACGATTACAATTTCAAGCTCAAGCATGCCATGAAATTTCTGGAGGAAGGAGCGAAAGTAAGAGCGTACGTGTTCTTTAAGGGAAGGTCCATTTTATTCAAGGAGCAGGGTGAAGTTCTGTTACTGCGCTTTGCCAACGACCTTGAAGAATACGGTAAAGTGGAACAGCTTCCGCGTCTTGAGGGAAAAAGAATGATAATCTCCTTCTCACCGAAGAAGAAGAAATAATTAATATATTGATAGAGAGAAATGCCAAAAATGAAAACTAATTCCGGTGCGAAAAAAAGGTTCAGCCTTACCGGATCAGGAAAAATCAAGAGGAGTCACGCTTTCAAGAGTCACATTCTGACTAAGAAAACGACAAAAAGGAAGAGGAATCTTACCTATTCAGGCCTTGTAGACAAAGCCGACCTGAAGAATGTAAAACTCATGCTTGCCATCAAGTAAACTCCGGTCTTTGATTTAATTAATTAATTATTAACAGATTGCACAGCAGGAAAGAGTCAACCGCAAAGGATTGAACGCTGACAGTCAAAAAACAAAGAACAATGCCAAGATCAGTAAATTCAGTAGCATCGAGAGCCAGGAGAAAAAAGGTTCTCAGTCAGACCAGGGGTAACTTTGGTTCAAGGAAGAATGTAATCACTGTAGCAAAGAACACCCTCGACAAGGGTATGGGCTATGCCTACCGTGACAGGAGGAAGAAGAAAGGCGAATTCAGGGCGCTGTGGATCCAGAGGATCAATGCAGGTGTCCGTCAGTACGGAATGAGCTATTCCCAGTTCATCGGCAACCTTGAAAAGAAAGGCATAGAACTTAACAGGAAAACCCTTGCCGACCTGGCAATGCATAATCCTGAAGCCTTCAAAGCCATTGTAGAGAAAGTAAAATAACAACAGGGATAAATAAAAAAGGACCTGCCGCGGCAGGTCCTTTTTTATTTTATTTTCATGAACATTCGTTTGAACCTTATCTTCTTAAGTCCCGACAATTCCTTATCTACCGAGAGCCAGATAAACCTGGGTTTTCCCACCACATGGTCCATCGGAACAAAACCCCAGTAACGTGAATCGGCCGAATTGTGACGATTATCACCCATCATGAAATAGTAATCCATTTTAAAGGTATAGGAAGTGGCAGGATTACCGTTGATAAATATGTCTTTTCCTTCAACCCTCAGATCATTATCTTCGTAGACATCTATTATCCTTTCGTAAAGGCAGAGGTTTGAGGTATCGATGGCAACCGTCACTCCTTTGGCCGGAATCCAAAGCGGTCCGAAATAGTCCTCATTCCAGCTGTATCCGGGGGCATGCGGGAAAATGACAGGGTTATATTCTCCCGGAGAAGCATAATAGGGAGCCACTTCCTTCACATTTGCAAATTTTGATATGGCCTCGGAATTCGATTTTGTCAGAGGAAGAAAATAAACCGATCCGGAGAGCATTGCCTGGTCAGATTTGTAGATTCCCAGGCGTTCGAAGGTAAGCGGATTGATTGTTGTGCCGTTTGTTGCCACGAGGTAATTCAGCTGCTGCGAATTGTTTACCGGCACCGGTTTCCCGTTAATAAAAACCTCTCCTTTCTTAATTGCCAGGGTATCTCCAGGAATAGCGATACATCTCTTTACATAATTGTCGCGTCTGTCAACCGGCCGGTAGATTATTGTGAAACGGTCACGCACTTCTTTTCTTGCAGCAGCCATAAATGATGAAGCAGGCAAAGAGCCGGGGTTTCCCATATTTGCTCTCAGGGCCATTTCCCTTGCAGTTCGCCTTACTATCTCATAGTATGCAGTTTCCGTCTCCTCGAGAACGACAGTATCGCCTGCAGGGAAATTGAACACGATTGCATCGTTGTTTTTCACCTTTCCCAGGCCTGCCAGCCTTTTGTAGGGCCAGTTTACAAGGTCGGACCATGATTTACCCTTACTTATGGGCATCTGGTTCTGAGTGAACGGGAATGCTATGGGCGTGTTAGGCATTCTGGGACCATAGGCAAGTTTGCTGACGAACAGATGGTCACCGATCAGCAAAGATTTCTCCATCGATCCCGTGGGGATGCGATAATTCTGGAAAAGAAAAATATTTATTAATGATACCGCTATCACTGCAAATATGATTGCGTCGAGCCATTCGATAAAACTGCTGTTATGTCCGTTCCGTTTCTTCCAGAAGGTCCAGTTTACCTTTTCCGATACATAGATGTCGTAGATAATGGCAAGGCCCAGGAGGAGCCAGTAATTGCCGATCCAGATAACGACCAGGATATACAGCAGGGCGGCGATGCCAAACCTGATGTATTTTCCTTTAAGTGATTGATCCATTTCAGTTTTTGGTTAAGAATGCGTAAAATTAGTATTTATTATCAGAAACCAAGTACCTGATCCATGGTAAAAACACCTGTCCGTTTGTGAATGAACTCTGCAGCGATCACGGCACCAAGTGCCAGTCCCTTCCTGTTTTTCGCCTCATGCCGGAGGCTTATCATATCAATATCCGAATCCCAGGTTATGGTATGTGTGCCGGGAACCATTCCTTCCCTGATCGCCTTCACCGGAACTTTTCCCGCGATCGGCTTTTCGTCGGGGCAC
This sequence comes from Bacteroidota bacterium, assembly GCA_022709665.1. Lineage (GTDB taxonomy): Bacteria > Bacteroidota > Bacteroidia > Bacteroidales > VadinHA17 > LD21. The sequence goes on along the minus strand of JAKLIJ010000094.1, from coordinate 3,987 downwards.
CATCCGTCATATATGGGGTGATTCCCTGATATTCCCTCTGCCAGCGTTATCGCCGTTCCGCTTGGAGCGTCAAGTTTTTTGGTATGATGGATCTCCTCTATGAATGGCTTGTACTGATCAAGGAGGGACATTTGTTTTGCCAGTTCCCTGTTAAGCCTGAACAGGATATTTACCCCGATGCTGAAATTTGTTGAATGGATAAAGGATGTTCTGTTCTCATTGCATACATCAACGGCCTTGCCGTAGTCGTTCAGCCATCCGGTTGTGCCGCTTACAACCGGGATCTTCATTTTCAGGCATGTGACCACATTATCAAAGGCAGTTTCGGGAGTTGTGAATTCTATGGCCACATCGACATCCCTGGTGCTCCTCTCGTTCAGATCGTCAATATTGTCCTTGTCGACAATAAGTTTGACGGTATGGCCCCTGCCAAGGGCAGCTGACTCGATCTCATGCCCCATCCGTCCGTATCCTATGATAGCAATATTCATTTCCCTTATTTTTTTTGCGAATGTAAACTAATTAGCAGACAGAAAGTGATAAGAAACTCTTAAAATAGTTAATGTCACGTTAAAATTGATGCAGAGACCGGATGAAAAGGAATCCAAACCCGGCCTGAAATCTCAAAATGACGATAAATTTTTATTGAATAACGATAACTGGGTTATTGTTATTCGACAATTTTTTTACCCGAAACGATATGGTTTTGGAAGAAGACGGAAGACGGAAGACGGAAGACCGAAGAAAAACCGGACTTTTCACAACATAAAGAACCTTTACGGGGTTGTAATGAGTTTTCGTTTTTTCATCCGTATATAATTTATTTTAAAGGTCGGATGCCTGCCTGTCGGCAGACAGGGAACTGCACATGATTTAATTATATTTATTATTGTTTGTGTTTTAAATCATGTGGGTTTTATATATTTCATAAGTCAAAAAACTGCTTCAATGAAAAATTCAATCCTCTTATTATCAATAGTTATAATGACAATATCATGTTCAGGAAGCAAAGACGGGAAAGCCGATCTCGTGATAATCAACGGAAAGGTGCTGACCGTCGACCGCGACAATCCGGCAGCTGAGGCGGTTGCCGTAAGAGGCGAAAGCATCATTGCTGTCGGCACAGTCAGGGAAATCAGTTCGTTCATTGAAAAAGGCAAGACCCGTGTCATTGATGCGCGCGGAAGACTGGTGATCCCCGGATTCAATGATGCCCATGTTCATTTCGGCCCTCTCGACCCTGATTATATTGAACTCAGATACACAACCGATCCGGCTGTGATAACCAGTAAGGTAAAGGAGCAGGTGGAAAAGTCGAAACCAGGTCAGCTTATTGAGGGCGGCCACTGGGAGCACGAGATGTTCAACGACAGGAAATGGCCCTCGAAGGAGCTTATCGATGCTGTTTCACCAGATAACCCTTTAATTCTCAGTCGTGCCGACGGGCATTCGGTACTGGTTAACAGCTATGTTCTTAAGAAATCCGGTATAACAAAAGACACACCCGATCCCTTTGGCGGTGAGATACAAAAGGATCCCGTGACCGGGGAGCCGACGGGAGTTTTAAAGGAAAGCGCTGAAAGACTTATAAAGACAGGAGCCGTTAAAACCGACCGGACTCCTGAGGAAGAAGCTTCCAGGCTAAGGCAGGGTTACCTGCTTGCACTTAAGGAGGCTGCTGAATACGGAGTAACGAGCGTTCAGATACCCGGTCAGGCCGATTTCAGCGCGTATGAGGACCTGAAATCGGAAGGTTTGCTGACAGCCAGGATTGATATCGGTAAACCGCTTACAGGCGATGTTGAACAACTCAGGCAGTATGAAATTCTCCGGAAAAAGTATCCACAGGAAGGGAACTGGATCAGGTTCGGCTATCTGAAGGCTTTCATTGACGGAACAATAGGTTCGGGCACTGCTCTGATGTTCGAACCCTTCAGCGATAATCCCTCCACATCGGGTCTGGCCATGATGCCTTATGAAGAGTTTGAACGAATGGTTGTTACTGCCGACAGCATGGGCTTTCAGATAGGTGTTCACTCGATAGGCGATAAGGGAAATAACTGGACACTGAATGCCTATGAAAAAGCCATGACAGAAAACGGAAGCCGTGACAGCCGGCACCGCGACGAACATGCGCAGACACTTCAGCTGTCCGATATTCCAAGGTTTGGCAGGCTCGGGGTCATTGCCTCGATGCAGCCCACCCACTGTATTTCTGACAAGAGGTTCTGCGAGAAAAGGATAGGTACGGAACGCAGCAAGGGAGCTTATGCCTGGAGGAGCCTGCTGAATGCCGGAGCTAAGGTTGCTTTCGGAACCGACTATCAGGTTGAACCTCTGAATCCCATGGAAGGACTATACGCAGCCGTAACCAGGAAGGACAGGCTCGGAGAGGAAGGTGAAGGATGGTTTCCTGAAGAAAAGCTGACAATGGAAGAAGCGATAGAACTATATACCCTCGGGGCGGCTTATTCCCAGTTCATGGAAGATCGCAAGGGCATTATAAAACCAGGATACCTGGCCGACATTGTGATCACCGACAGGGATCTGCTTACCATACCGGAAGATCAGATTATGAAAACGAAGGTGGATTACACGATAACAGGAGGCCGGGTGGTGTGGGAGGCAGGGCGTTAAGGGCGTAAAGGCGTGGGGGGAAGAAAGACGAAGGGACGAAGGGACGAAGAGACGGAGAGACTTAGGGACGGAGAGACTAAAGGACGTTTTTCTACCGGCTTAAGTCATATAAAATTCGGTAGGCTTCCTCCGGGTTGGCGCCGCAAAACTCAGGTTCGGCTTTAAAGGCGGAGCATACTGCCGGTCGTTCGGGGCTGTTGAAAAGAGCACATCTCAGATCGTCTGTGAGATGGGGGCACCTAACCCCTGCCGGTTTGCCCTGAGGCATTCCGGGTATCGGGGATGATATGGAGGCAGCTATGCAACAGGCTCCGCATCCCGGACGGCATTCCATAATCTGGATTTTTGAACAATATACGACAAAATCCCATATCCGGCAATTTTCGATAAAGGATATACGACTAAGCCTCCGGTATCCGTCCGGCGGTAACGGTAATCCGGATTATTATGTATGATTATTAGACACACTTTTGTATTGTTTTTTTACATACAGAAAGGAATACGCAAGCATATCTAATTGATTATATGCAAGCTATAAAATCCGGCATGAAAATTGATTTTTCCCGGTAAACAATTAAAATGTAATGAAGAGGATAATCCGGATACTGATACTTTTTCTTATAGCAGGTTACGGGAATTTGTCGGCTCAGGAGGCAAAGCAGTGGACGCTCCAGGACTGTATAAACTATGCCGTAGTGAACAACATTGGTCTTCAGAGGCAGATGCTTCAGACCGAGTCCGTCGAGGCAGACCTTCTGAAGACAAGAATGGATCTTTTTCCGTCGCTTAATTTCGGATCGGATGCCCAGATGGGATTCGGAAGATCTATAGACCCTGTTACCAACCTTATCACATTTGAGCAGAATATAAGCAACTCTTATTCCATCAACACTTCTTTCAGGCTTTTCACAGGATTTGCTGCTCTTAATGCCATGTCGGCCAGCAAGTTTATGCACAAGGCCGGGATCGAGACCGAAAAAGTTTACAGGAACACTCTTATTGTAAACATACTGGGAGCTTATTACCAGGTAATGTATGCAAAAGGTCTTGAGGAAGCTGCAAGGATGCAGGCCGAACAGTCGGAGAAGCAGCTGTTCAGGATCACGAAGCTTGTTGAAACCGGAAAGGAAGCTCTCTCGAAGCAGTTTGAAATGGAAAGCAGGGCATCTGAAGACCGCCTTTCACTTACGATAGCAGAAAACACAGCAAGCCAGGCGCTTACGACCTTAAAACAGATGCTTCAGCTTGGTCCCGTTTCGGATTTTGAAATTCAAACGCCGGAATTTGATCAGATATTGATTGCCGACGAGACCTTCAGTGTTGACAGTGTTTACTCGATTTCATCCGAGA
>JAKLIJ010000093.1 GCA_022709665.1 Bacteroidota bacterium | reverse complement strand
TAAAAAGATATCATAAAGATATAGAATAATATTAAAAGTTTATCTGTTGATCTCTCCTTTAGCTGGCTGTTATGCGGGCTGATGCCGCGGAACAAGGCATCTTCGGTCACTGCATTCTATGGATATATAATAATCCCTTTATTAATTTAATATATTAATAAAAACTATTATTTTTGCGCACAAATTTTTTAGAAAGGCATAAAAAAGTATCAAATTGAAAACTGGCGAGTGGAAATACAGAAAGATTGCAATCAAGGTAGGGAGTAATGTGATCACGTGTGAAGACGGTTCTCTCAATGTTGGAAGAATGCTAAGGTTGGTTGAAGACATTTCGGTATTGTCGAAACAGGGGCTGGAGGTTATTCTGATTTCTTCCGGAGCTGTTGCGGCAGGACGGAGTTCGGTGGTGCCGGCAAAGAGGACAAACATTGTTTCTGCCAAGCAGATATGGGCTGCCATAGGGCAGGTGAAGCTCATGTCGACCTACCAGTTTCTGTTCGAAAAATACAATATTGTCGCCGGGCAGGTTCTGGCTACCAAGGAAGAATTCAGCGACAGGCGCCATTACCTGAATATGAAGAACTGCATCTCGTCAATGCTGGAAAACAAGGTACTGCCTGTGGTGAATGAAAATGATACAGTTGCTATAAATGAGCTGATGTTCACCGATAACGACGAATTGTCGGGAATGATAGCCTCAATGATGGACAGCGAAGCCCTTTTTCTGCTTTCAAATGTCGACGGGATCTACAACGGCATCCCCGGCAACGCGGGCGTGGAGATAATCAGCGAGGTAGTCGAGGGTACGGTCAATCCCGAGCAATTTATAACGAAAGGAAAATCGGGTTTTGGCAGGGGAGGCATGCTGACGAAGTATGCAACTGCACGGAAAATTGCATCCGAGGGTGTTGACGTGTTCATTGCAAATGGCAACCGCGATTCCATTGTTCTCGATATTCTGCGGGGCAGGGATGTTCCCTTCACAAGGATAAGGAGGTGCAACGACCGGCCGAAGAGTGTAAAGAAATGGCTTTATCATTCCGATACTTTTGCCCGGGGAGCGGTTGTAGTCAACAGGGGAGCTAAGGATGCGCTTCTTGCCGACAGGGCTTCGAGCCTCCTTATGGTTGGCATAACAGGCGTTGAAGGTTATTTTGAGAAGGGCGACATTGTTCGTATTGTCGATGAGGAAGGCAACAGCATCGGTCTGGGAAAAACAGCTTACGACTCCCGGAAGGCTGAGCAAAGCATAGGGACCAGGCTTCCAAGGCCCTTCATACACTATCACTATCTTGTTTTGAATGAGGAACTGAAGAACGGATTTAGCTCCTGACCAACATGGTAAACTGAAATGACGGAAATTGAAAAAATACTTATTGATGCATCGGCGGCGAGAAGGTCACTGAACGTCCTCGGTCCGGAAACCATCGACGGTATTCTTAAAAGGCTTTCAGAAGAGACTGTGAGCAGGATGGATTTCATACTGTCGGAAAATGCCCGCGACCTGGCCCGGATGGCTGAAAATAATCCATTGTACGACAGGCTTTTGCTTAATGAAGACAGGATAAAGGCCATCTCAGGGGATATAATGAAAGTGGCGGCACTGGAATCCCCTCTGGGACAGGAGCTGTCGGAATATACAAGACCTGACGGACTGAAGATATCCAGGGTTTCCGTTCCTTTCGGTGTTGTCGGTATAATTTATGAGGCCAGGCCGAATGTTACCTTCGATGTGTTTTCGCTTTGCCTGAAATCAGGAAATGTGTGCATTTTAAAGGGTGGAAGTGATGCAGCCAACTCAAACCTTGCAATAGCGAAGGTTATAAAGGATGTGCTCGCTGAATTCAATGTAAGTCAGGATATTCTGACACTTCTCCCTCCGGGGCGGGAAGAGACGGCCATGCTTCTCAAAGCCAGGAAATATGTTGATCTTATCATTCCGAGGGGAAGCAGGAGTCTTATCGATTTTGTGAGGGAAAATTCTGAAATACCTGTGATCGAGACCGGCGCCGGGATCTGCCACACCTATTTTGATGAATACGGCGATCGTGAAAAGGGCCGGAATATCATTCACAATGCCAAGACAAGGAGGGTAAGCGTATGCAATGCTCTCGATTGTCTTATAATACATGAAAGCCGCCTGGCTGATCTGCCTCACCTTACAGAGCTGTGTGCCGGTTCGGGAGTGGAGATTTTTGCCGACAGCCGGGCTTTTGAAGCCCTCAGGGGAGTATATCCGCAGGAGCTTCTCAGGAAGGCAACTGAAGAGTCGTTCGGGACGGAGTTTCTTTCCCTGAGGATGTCGGTTAAGACTGTTGCGGATATTGAAGATGCTCTTGAGCATATTGAAAAGTATGGTTCGAAGCATAGCGAGGCAATCATTTCGGAAGACAGTAAACGGATTCAACTGTTTTTCAAACATGTTGACGCCTCATCTGTTTATTCAAATGCATCCACCGCCTTTACCGACGGAGGTGAATTCGGGCTTGGCGCAGAAATAGGAATATCTACACAAAAGCTTCATGCCAGGGGGCCGATGGCTCTGAGGGAACTTACAACCTACAAGTGGATCATACGCGGTGAAGGGCATGTGAGAAAACCATAATTGATGTTTAAATCATGATCCTTGATATAGACATAATAAAGACCTTTTACCAGTCGCTTCCCCGGAGGATGGGAGAGGTGAGAAAGGCTGCCGGACGTCCGCTGACCCTTACTGAAAAGATACTTTTCAACCATTTATGGGACCGCTCGCAGGCTGCTGCAATGAAAAGAAAGTCGGATTACGCGTTATTCAGTCCCGACAGGATTGCTATGCAGGATGCCACCGCTCAGATGGCTTTGTTACAGTTTATGGTTACCGGAAAGGACCAGTCGGAGGTTCCGGCGTCGGTTCATTGCGACCATCTTATAACAGGAAGGCTTGGGGCAGTGGAGGATCTTGACACTGCTCTCGGAGCCAATAAAGAAGTATACGATTTTCTCAGTTCGGTTTCGGCAAAGTACAACATCGGATTCTGGGAACCCGGGGCAGGGATTATTCACCAGGTTGTGCTTGAGAACTATGCATTTCCCGGGGGACTGATGATAGGGACCGATTCGCACACACCCACTGCCGGAGGGTTGGGGATGATCGCCCCGGGAGTCGGCGGCGCCGACGCTGTCGATGTTATGACCGGGATGGGTTGGGAACTCAGGCTTCCGGGCATTATTGGGGTGAAGCTCACAGGAAGGCTCAGCGGATGGGTCTCGGCCAAGGATGTAATTCTCCGGCTGGCAGGATTACTGACTGTGAAGGGAGGCACAGGATCGGTTATCGAGTATTTCGGCGAAGGAGCTGAATCGTTGTCATGCACCGGAAAGGCAACCATTTGCAATATGGGAGCCGAGACCGGAGCCACATGTTCTGTTTTCGGGCTGGATGATTCAATGATTGAATATCTTGTTTCCACAGGCAGGGAGGAAGTGGCTGTTTTGGCCAGGGCCAACAGTGAACATCTGACAGCAGATCCTGAAGTCCTGGCAGATCCCGGGAAATATTATGATCAGGTTATCGAAATCAACCTGTCGGCACTGGAACCTCATATTAACGGTCCTTTTACTCCCGACCGGGCAATCCCCATATCGAAGATGAAGGAAGAGGCTGTCAGGTACGGATGGCCCCTGAGGCTGAGCGCCGGGCTGATCGGTTCATGCACCAATTCGTCGTTTGAGGATCTGTCGAGGGCGGCATCGGTAATAGACAATGCCCTCCGGAGTAACCTGAGAGTAAAATCGGAATTCATTGTAATACCGGGTTCGGAGAAAGTCAGGAGGATATCGGAAGAAGCCGGTCTGATGGATGTTTTCAGGAAAGCGGGAGCCAGGCTTTTTGCAAATGCCTGCGGTCCGTGCATCGGGCAGTGGAACAGAGGGGAAGACAAAGGGCGCAATTCAATAGTACATTCATTTAACAGGAATTTTGCCGGGAGGGCCGACGGCAATCCCGACACCCATGCTTTTGTAGCATCTCCTGAAATAGTTGCTGCCCTTTCGGTTGCAGGGAGCCTTTTGTTCAACCCGATGACCGACATGGTAATGAGCCCCGAAAGGAAACTTATAAGGCTGCCAGAGCCTGAAGGCGGGACGCTTCCGCAGTCTGCTGCGGCAGGACCTCCTCCCGGATACAGGATCCCTGCCTCCGGCAGGAAGAATATCGAGGTCAGAATAACTCCGGGTTCGGAAAGACTTCAGATGCTGAAGCCGTTTCCGAAGTTCGAGGAGAGTGGATTTCAGAATATGCCATTGTTAATCAAGGTCAGGGGGAAATGCACCACTGATCACATTTCGATGGCAGGGCCCTGGCTGAGGTACCGTGGACATCTTGAGAACATATCAGGCAATTACATGATTGGCGCAGTCAACGCCTTCAGTAACACTGTAAATTCAGTATTGAATATTTTAACAAGGGAATACGGACCGGTTCCTGAAGTGGCAGGGCAATACCGCGACAACAATCTGGGCATGGTGGTAGTGGGAGAGGAGAATTTCGGCGAAGGATCATCACGTGAGCATGCAGCCATGGAACCCAGGTTCTTCGGGGTAAGGGTCATACTTGTGAAATCGTTTGCCCGTATTCATGAGACGAATCTGAAGAAGCAGGGAGTACTGACACTCACTTTTGCCAATCCAGCCGGTTATGACAGGATACGGGAGGATGACTGGTTCAGTGTCGGCGGGTTTGACAGGTTTGTTCCGGGAAGCAGGTTCCGGATTGAAGTTCATCATTCTGATGAAACCGTTGAATATATAGACGCTCTTCATTCGTACAATGAAAATCAGATAGCATGGTTCAGGGCAGGCAGTGCATTGAACCTGATTAAAAAGTCAAACAGCTAAACTTATTATATGAGTCCGCAGAAAATCAGACATATAAACGGCAGGCTTATAGTTCCTGATTACCCTGTGGTTCCCTTTATCGAGGGCGACGGAACGGGGCCTGATATCTGGAATTCAGCTGTAAGGGTTCTGGATGCTGCAGTGGCAAAAGCCTATGGCGGCAGCAGGCGAATTGAATGGATGGAAGTGCTGGCCGGTGAGAAGGCCTTCAGGCAGACAGGCCAGTGGCTTCCCCTGGAAACACTTGAGATTTTCAGGGAATACCTTGTCGGGATAAAGGGGCCTCTCACCACTCCGGTCGGAGGAGGAATGCGTTCACTGAACGTGGCGCTTCGCCAGGAGCTCGACCTTTATGTTTGTTACAGGCCGGTAAGATATTTCAATGGAGTTCCAAGCCCGGTTAAGAATCCCGAAAAGGTAGATATGCATATTTTCAGGGAAAATTCGGAGGACATCTACGCGGGAATCGAATATTTGAATGGTGAAGAAAAGACTGAGCGGCTCAGGAGGTTTCTGATCGATGAACTGGGTGTGAAGTCCATCCGTTTTCCGGAAACATCATCCATAGGCATTAAGCCGGTATCGCTTGAAGGTACGGAGCGTCTTGTGCGGCAGGCGGTTAAGTTTGCAATAGAAAGGAAACTTCCCTCGGTTACAATTGTTCATAAGGGAAACATAATGAAATACACCGAAGGGGCATTCATGAAGTGGGGCTATGCGTTGGCTGAGAGGGAATTCGGAGATTCAGTATTCACCTGGAACCAGTACAACTCGATCTCGGCAAAAGAGGGTGAGCAAAGAGCCAGAGAGATTATGAAAGAAGCAGAATCGAACGGGAAAGTCATAATCAAGGATGTGATAGCTGATGCTTTTCTTCAGCAGATACTGACACGGCCTGCGGAATACTCTGTTATAGCCACTCTTAACCTGAACGGGGACTATATCTCTGATGCGCTGGCTGCGATTGTAGGTGGTATTGGCATAGCACCGGGAGGGAACATCAATTTCGAAAGCGGTCATGCAGTTTTTGAGGCAACCCACGGTACAGCACCTAAATATGCCGGGCAGGACAAGGTCAATCCCGGCTCGGTGATACTTTCGGGTGCTCTTATGTTTGATTACCTTGGCTGGGGAGAAGCCGCTGCATGCATATATAAAAGCCTTGAAAAAACCATCCTGGAGAAGAAGGTCACCTACGATTTTCACCGTCTTATGGACGGGGCGCATCTGCTGAAGACTTCTGAGTTCGGTGATGCCCTTATAGCGAATATTAACACTTAATTAAAATGCCGTAATCATGGAAGAGAACAACATCATTTCAAAGCTTGAGGTGCCTGTAAGAAAGTCCTGCGACATCGACAATACTTTATTTGAGAAGTGGGATGTCAAGAGGGGCCTGAGGAATGCCGACGGAACAGGAGTTCTGGTAGGTCTTACAAACATTGGTGATGTTGTGGGCTACAGGAAAGAGGACGGTAAAGTCATCCCGATTCCCGGGAAGCTTTTTTACAGGGGAATTGACCTGGAGGACATCACTGCCGGATTTCAGGGTGAGGACAGGCATGGGTTTGATGAGACTGTTTTTCTGCTTCTTACGGGATACCTGCCTTCGATAGCCGAATTGCAGGAGTTTTCCGCCTATATGGGAACATTGAGGGCTCTTCCGGATGATTTCACGAAGGACATGATACTGTCGATGAAGGGGAAGGATGTGCTTAACATCCTGGCCAGGTCGGTTCTCGGGCTCTATATTCTTGATGAGAAGCCTGATGACATCTCTCTCAGCAACATGATCAGGCAATCGCTGAATCTCATCGCCAAATTCCCGACAATCGTAGCCTATTCTTACCAGGCCCTGAGACACCTGTACAAGGGGAAAACCCTTTCGATCCGGCATCCCGATCCGGAGCTGACCACTGCCCAGAATTTTCTTTACCTCATTAAGGGAACCAACCCGCCTTTTACGAAACTGGAGGCCGATCTGCTGGATCTTATGCTTGTTCTTCACGCCGAACACGGAGGAGGAAACAACTCCACATTCACCATGAGGGTTACGAGTTCGTCGGAGACGGATATATATTCGTCGGTAACATCGGCTATCGGTTCGCTGAAAGGACCTTTGCACGGAGGCGCCAATGTGAGGGTTCTGGAGATGATGGAGAATATTAAAGCAAATGTAAAAGACTGGAAGGATGAGGAGGAGGTGAAGAATTACCTGCTTAAGATACTTAACAAGCAGGCGAATGATTTTTCAGGGAAGATTTACGGAGTTGGTCATGCAGTGTACACCATTTCAGATCCCAGGGCTATAATCCTGAAATCGAAAGCGAGGGAACTGGCAATTGAAAAGGGACGTCTTGATGAGTTTGAGCTGTACACACTTGTGGAAAGAGTCACCCCGGAGGTTTTCAGGGTGTTCAAGGGAGAAAAGTCGGCAAAGACCTTATGCATAAATGTCGACTTTTATTCCGGTTTTGTCTACTCCTGCCTTTCCATTTCAAGGGAGCTTTATACTCCGCTTTTCGCAATAGCAAGGGTCTCCGGATGGTGTACCCACAGGATCGAGGAGCTTACCTTTTCGGCTAAAAGGATAATCAGGCCTGCATTTAAGAACGTGTACGGCAGGAAGGATTACATTTCTCTTAAGAGCAGATAAAGTCTGGTATTTTAACTGAAATAGTACTATATCCCGGCATATACCAGAAGTGAAAGGCCTGCCAGATATGCAAGGAACATAAACAATATCAGAGTATTCACCTGTTTCGATGCACCCCTGAATTCTTTCCAGATAAATACCCCCCAAAGGGCTGCCACGAGGGTTGCCCCCTGTCCAAGACCATAAGAGATGGCATAACCGGCTTTCCCTGCTGCAATAATACTCATCGCCATTCCGATGCTCCAGATAACGCCGCCCAGAATTCCAATCAGATGCACGCGGAAGCTTCCAGCCTTATAGTCACTGAATGTCAGAGGATTCCCTTCGAAAGGCTTCTTCATTATCAGGTAGTTGAAAAGCAGGTTACTCACAAATACCCCGATAGCGAAAAAGAAGAGAGCAGAATATGGTGTAAGCTTTCCTTGTTCAGGTGTTACAAAGTCAGCAGCCATGGAGCTTGCGACAAAACGATAGAAAAGAGCCATTAGAATCCCGGCGGAGACTGACAGCAGGATCCCTTTTCCTGATACTTTTTTCATCGAGGCGCTGTGTTTTTTATATGCAACTGCATCAATCATGATTGCAGCAACGATGAATGCGAGCCCGATGAACAGCACAAGAGGATCGCCCTTGGGTGCAAAAATGTAGTTGATTATCACTCCAAGGGCAAGAGCGATCCCGACACCTACGGGAAAGGCAACAGCCATTCCGGCTATGGCCATGGCGGCAACCAGAAGGATATTGGATGCATTGAAAATAACACCGCCCAGCATTGCCTTAAGGATATTCACGGGCTCAGCCCCCGCAATGTCGGGGATAAAACTTCTGCCCTGCTGCCCTGTGCTTCCGAGCGTAAAACCCAGCAGAACTGAAAGCAGGACGATCCCGAAAACATAATCCCAGTAAAAAAGCTCAAACCGCCAGGTTTTCCCTGCAAGTTTCTGGGTATTACCCCACGATCCCCAGCAAAGCATTGTTACAATGCAGAGGACAACAGCTAATGAGTAGGTTTGTGGTATGAACATCTTTTAAAATTTATAAGCTTCATTCTTTTTTGGAGCTGTTTTGAAAATGA
>JAKLIJ010000092.1 GCA_022709665.1 Bacteroidota bacterium | reverse complement strand
AATGAGGGAGTGCCCTTTGCCACCGTTCAGATATTCGGCACAACCATTGGAGCCATATCGGATTACGACGGCAATTACTCCTTTACCGGCATAAAGCCCGGGTATGTGGAACTGAGGGCCTCATCCATAGGGTTTAAACCCTATGTTTCACAGGCCATACTAGTAACAAACAGCAAAACTGTAAACCTCGACATCCCGCTTGAGGAAAACACCGCCATGATCGGAGAGGTTGTGATCAAGGCCTCACCTTTTCTGAAAAAGATTGAAAGTCCGGTGTCAGCAAGGATTATAGGCATTGATGAAATAGAAAAGAACCCGGGCGGCAACAGGGATATCTCAAAGGTAATACAATCGTTCCCCGGGGTTGCATCAACGCCTGCCTTCAGAAATGATGTGATTGTCAGGGGAGGCGGACCCAACGAGAACCGGTTCTATATTGACAATGTTGAAATCCCCTATTTGAATCATTTTTCAACCCAGGGTGCCTCCGGAGGCCCGATAGGAATTATCAATGTCGACTTTGTGCAGTCGGTCGATTTCATATCGGGAGCATTTCCTGCATCAAGGGGAAATGCCCTAAGTTCGGTGATGAATTTCACCTTTGTCGACGGGAACAAGGACAAGACTAAATTCCGGGCCACAGTCGGGGCATCCGATCTTGGACTCACTCTCGACGGACCAGCCGGACCTAACGCTACATTTCTGGTGTCTGCACGCAGGTCATATCTTCAGTTTCTCTTCTCTCTCCTCGAACTTCCCTTTCTTCCCAATTACACCGACTTTCAGTTCAAGTACAGGGTAAGGCTCGACGACAAGAATGAACTGACTGTTGTCGGACTGGGAGCAAAGGATGATTTCAGCCTGAACCTGAAGGCCAACGAAACGGAATATCAGCGTTACCTTCTCGACAACATACCGGTTCAGGAACAGTACAGCTACACGGTAGGACTGGTTTACAAGCATTTCAGGAAAGGAGGGTTCGACACCTGGGTGCTCAGCCGCAACTACCTCAACAATTCCCAGTACAAGTACCTGGGTAACATCGAGACATCAGGGAACAAGCTGCTCGACTACCTGTCGGGCGAAGGTGAGATAAAGGGAAGGTTCGAAAGGACGATCATAGGCGACAATGGCTTCAGGTTTAATCTTGGAAGCGGAATGGAGTACGCCCATTACCGGAATTCAACCTACAGAAAAATTTTCACCGGCGAAGGAGAAATCCCGATCGATTACGACACTAACCTTAAGCTCGGCAAGTTCAATGTATTCGGACAGGTCAGCAAGGCGTACCTTGATGAGAGGCTGAGGATGTCGCTAGGCGTAAGAACCGATTTCAACACCTGGTCCGGAACGATGGCCAATCCCCTGACACAGCTGTCTCCCAGGTTCTCTGCCTCATATTCACTTTCTGAAAAGCTGAATGTGAATTTCAATGTCGGACGCTATTACCAGCTGCCTCCATATACATCGCTGGGATATTCGAATACCGAAGGAGTGTTCCTCAACAAGGCAAACGACCTTAAATACATACGATCCGATCATTTTGTCGCGGGGCTCGAGTTTATTCCCGAAGAGAACATTCAGTTAACGCTTGAAGGATTTTACAAGGATTATTCGAAATATCCCTTTTCAGTAAGGGACCAGGTACCCCTGTCGAGTAAAAGTGCGGGTTACGGGATCTTCGGTGACGAGGAGCTTGTTTCGACATCAGACGGAAGAGCTTACGGATTTGAACTGCTTGGCCGGCTGAAGGAATTCAGGAAGACCAACATGGTGTTCTCCTACACATTTGTAAGGAGCGAGTTCAGGGATCTCTCATCCGAATGGATACCCTCCTCATGGGACAATCGTCATCTGTTCAACGTCACTGCCACGACTCAGTTAAAAAGGAACTGGGATCTCGGATTCAAATGGAGATTTGTCGGCGGAGCGCCCTATACCCCGTTCGACATTGAGAAATCATCGCTCAAGGCTGCATGGGATCTCCAGGGAGAGGGATACCTCGACTATGCAAGGTTCAACACTGAAAGGCTCAATGCATTTCATCAGCTCGATATCAGGATTGACAAGCAGTATTTCTTCAAGGAGTGGTCGCTTATGCTTTATGCCGATGTTCAGAATTTATACAATCACCAGTCCGATCAGCCTGCGATACTGTTAAGGGAATCCGATGAGAACGGTGTTCCGGTCACCGATCCGGCAGATCCTTCAAGGTATTCGATGAAGTTCATTGAAGGTTCTTCCGGAACTGTTCTGCCTTCGATCGGTATTATTGTGGAATTTTAATTTCTAAAGTCATGCACAGATTTCTCATTTTCTCATTCATACTGCTGGCTGTATCCTGTTCAACCGGTTCCCTCAGGACAGAAAGTCCCGCACAAAAGGAAAAGGTAAGTTTTGCCACAAATCCGGCGGGAAGAGGTCCCGGAATCACGGTCGACCTGACACCCGGTGAGTCATTTTATTATCCGCTTTTCGCGATATGGCTCGAAACGGCCGAAGGTGAGTATATCCAAACACTCTATGTTGCAAAGGCAGTGGCTACCGGGATCTTTGAATACGGAAAGCAGGAGAAAAATAAATGGGTCACTGCTCCAAGAAGGGCACCCCAGACACTTCCTTACTGGGCTCACAAGAGAGGTATCAGGGCAGCAGACGGGCTTTTCATGCCCGACGAAAGAACTACTGTTCCGGATGCCTATACAGGAGCAACACCAAAAACAGGTTTCATAATGACTTCGCGTGCCGATAATCCGCTGCCCGGCAAATTCAGGGTAATGCTTGAGATAAACCAGAACTGGGACTGGAATGAGTACTGGACAAACAACAGGTTCCCTGATGATGAAAACTACAAGTGGTCGGCACAACCTGCACTGGTCTTTGAAGTTCTTATCGACATGAATTCACCACAGGAATCTTACACAATGAAACCGGCAGGGCATAGTCATTATTCCGGAAAGACCGGAGAGTTGTTTACCGATCTTGGTTCCATGACAACAGCGCTTAATATTGCCGCTTCAATAGTGGTAAAGGTAAAATAAGCAATATTCAGGATCTTCAGTTTATGCTGGCATTGAATGTATCACCCTGATCGAAGTCGCCGGAGGTATAGCCTTTGCGGAACCATTCCTTTCGCTGGGCGGCTGTGCCGTGAGTGAAGGCATCGGGGACAACCCTTCCCTGGTATTTCTTCATAAGAACATCATCTCCGACGGAAGCGGCGGCGTTCATTGCTTCTTCAATATCACCTGCCTCGAGCGAGTTGAACATCTTCTGATCGTAGTGAGCCCACATCCCCGCCAGAAAGTCAGCCTGCAGTTCGAGTCTGACAAGAAGCTTGTTTGCATTTACCTCGCTCATTCTTGACCTCTGGTTGTTTACATCGCCCAGTATGCCAAGCAGGTTCTGGACGTGATGGCCAACCTCATGTGCAAGCACATAGGCTATTGCAAAATCGCCGTTAACTCCGAGATTGGCTTTCAGGTCGTCGAAAAAGGCAAGGTCGACATATACCTTGTGATCACCGGGGCAGTAGAATGGTCCGCTGGCTGCTGTTGCATAACCGCATGCCGATTGCACCTGATCCCTGAAAAGTACCAGGACCGGAGGCTGATATGTCATGTTTGACTCCTGAAATATCTTTCCCCAGACATCTTCAGTTCCTGCGAGCACCACTTTTACTAAGTTAACCATTTCCTCCTCTTCGGGAGTTGAAGTAAATTCGCCTGATTCCGGTTGTACTGCAGGGGTATTGTTAAATATTGAGGATGGATCGCCTCCCAGGAGAAGGACTACCAGTGCAATTACAACTGCCCCGAGGCCTCCTCCGACTGCCATTTTACCACCGGAGCTCATTCCTCTGCGGTCTTCTACGTTTTCGCTTGTACGCCTGCCTTCTGTTCTCATTTTTTTCTTTTTAAATTTATTTGTGCACACTCCGTCTTATACCGTACCGGATTTTGAGTACGGAAAAGCGGAGTACGAATAATTGCTAAAAATATAAAAGATTATTAAATACCTGATTCTTTAGCTGCGAAAATTAAGGATTCCTTTCCTGATTTTCAGAATCTTCCTTCAGCGACACGGCTGTCATCACCGGCCAGTGGTCGGAAATGTAGATCCCATGTTCTTTCTGTAAAAATGTCCTGTGGTCGAGCACTTTCATTCCGTTTCTTACAAAGATATAGTCTATTCTGCCTGTAGAAATGCTGTCGGAAAAGCCGTTGAAAGTGTAAGCGGGTCCGGTGGGTCTTTTTTCCGACACGGCATAAGTGTCGGTAAGAAGAGGAACGCTTTCGAAAGGGCCGGTAAGTATCTGGTAACCTTTGGCTGATATCCGCATGTTAAAATCGCCTGTGATCACAAAAGGGAAGCCGGAAGTAATGCTGTCGACCTTGTTAAGGACCAGGGCCGAGCTCATGATCCTTGCCGAGTCGGAATCGTGGGCAAAATGAGTGTTAAAGAAGAAAAAATGCTTCTGGGTGGTTTTTTCCGACAGTTCAACCCAGGTCACGATCCTCGGGAGTCCGGCGCCCCAGGCCCGGGATCCGGCTACTGAGGGAGAATCGGAAAGCCAGAAGGTCTTTGATCTTATCAGGTCGAACCTGTCTTTTCTGAAGAAAACCGGATTCATCTCTCCCTCCTTTGCACCGTCGCTCCTTCCCACCCCCACTGAACTGTAATCTGTCAACACTGAATCCATATATTCATACTGATGATCCAGCGCCTCCTGCATTCCTATCAGATCGGGCATTTCATCCCCGATGAACCTGCACAGGAACGGCGCTCTGTTTGGCCAGGCATTGATGCTGTCGCGAGGATTGTCGTACCTGATATTGAATGTCATGACTTTGATGGTATCAGAATCCTGTTTCCTGTTGCAGCCTGGAAGGAGAACCAAAAGTATAATTGGGGAAAGGAAGTACAATGTCTTCATAACATGATAATTTGATGAGTTGCCGGGTATCATTTTAAATAATAAAAGCTGATAATCGAGAAAGTGAATTCCCCTGTGAAAAACCTGTATTGCAAATATAGTATATTTGCATCAGGTTCAAAACGCAGATGAAAAATGCCCGATATTATAAAACTGTTGCCCGATTCGGTAGCGAATCAGATAGCTGCCGGAGAAGTGATCCAGAGGCCTGCGTCTGTGGTTAAGGAGCTGATGGAGAATGCGGTCGACGCCGGAGCTCAGAATATCGACGTCATCATAAGAGATTCAGGGAGGACACTTATCCAGGTTACCGACAACGGTACGGGCATGTCGGAAACGGATGCCCGTCTGGCTTTCGAAAGACATGCGACTTCAAAGATCACAACTGCTCATGATCTTTTTGCCATAACCACAAAAGGTTTCAGGGGAGAGGCTCTTGCCTCCATAGCTGCCGTTTCAATGGTTGAGCTGCGGACCAAAAGAGAAGAGGATGAATCGGGTACCTTGCTTGTGATCAACGGTTCGAAAGTGGAAACCCAGGAGCCATGCAGCTGGGCCACCGGGTCGAGCTTCTCTGTCAAAAACCTTTTCTTCAACATACCTGCTAGGAGAAAATTCCTCAAATCGGACAATACTGAAATGAGGAACATCATCAATGAGTTCCAGAAGATCGTCATAGCTCATCCCGGAATCAGGTTTACCCTTATTCACAACGACAGCGAGATTTACAACCTGCCACGCGGCAACACACGGCAAAGGATAATTAATGTATTCGGCCGTCAGATAAACAACGACCTTATCACTCTCGATACAAGCACTACTCTGATTACCATAGGCGGTTTCATAGGAAAGCCCGAAAATGCCAGAAGGAAATACGGCGAGCAGTTCTTTTTTGTGAACAACAGGTTTATGAAACATCCCTATTTTCATAAGGCTGTCATTGAAGCTTACCAGAACATACTGCCACCTGAAGCCCTTCCTTCGTATTTTATTTTTATGGAAGTCGATCCCGCCTCGATCGATATCAATATTCACCCCACCAAGACGGAGATCAAGTTCGAGGATGAAAGAGCAATCTGGCAGATACTGATGGCGTCTGTGAGGGAAGCCCTTGGAAGGTTCAACATCGTGCCTTCGCTCGACTTCAAAGGTGAAGGACTTGTCGATATCCCGGTCAGGTCAGCGTTCAGGGATATCCCCGAACCTCCTCCCATAGAGATCAATCCCGATTATGATCCCTTTGCAGGCGATGAACAGCCATCTGTCCAGAAAAGGCTTATAGAAAGGTTTGAAAGGGAAAGCGCCGGAGGATGGGAAAAGTTGTACGGCGGGCAGGAAAGGACCGAACCGGAAAACGACAGGGCGGTAAGCAGCAGAAAGTTTTTCCAGGTAAAGAACAAATATATAATTTGTCCTGTGATATCAGGATTGATGATCATTGATCAGAAAAGGGCTCATGAAAGGATCCTTTTTGAGCAGTTCCTTGGTAATCTTGAAAGCAGCCTCAGTCTCAGCCAGGCTCAGCTGTTTCCTGTCGAGATAACCCTCGATCCTTCCGACATACTGAACCTCAGGGAGATTGAGGACGACCTCAGGCTCCTGGGATTTGCTTTTGAATATGGGGAGGGAAATACTATATCGGTAACCGGGAAACCAACGGGCCTTGGTTCCGATGATCCCGCGATGATGATAGGGATATTGCTCGAGGAGTTCAAGAGGACCAGGTCGGATCCTTCAGCGGGCATCAGGGAGAAAGTCGCAGCAGCCATGGCGGGGGCTTCGGCAATTCCCTATGGCAGACCGTTATTGAAAAATGAAATGGAGGACCTCTTCGATGCTCTTTTTATGTGCAAGTCTCCAAACTATTCTCCTAACGGGAAACCGGTGATCAACATCCTGACTCTCGATGAGATTGACAGGAGACTGAAATAAAACGCAATGCAGGCATACCGTGAGCGGTGTATGAACAGGATTCAACATTTTTGCCGGATAAATTGATAATAGTATCTTTGCCCCAATTATAGAAATAACCACCCGATGAACGGATACGGAAGAGGGTTCTCTGCTTTGCCTCCGGTTGTAAAGAACCTGATCATAATAAATATTCTGATGCTCGTCATAGCCTGGACTGCCCAGAGCGTTCTTGGCTACGACCTTACATCCGTTCTGGGGCTCTATTTCCCCAGATCAGAGATGTTCAGGCCATTCCAGATCCTTACACACATGTTCATGCATGCCGGTATCTGGCATCTTTTCTTCAATATGTTTGCCCTTTACATGTTTGGAGGCATACTTGAGAATGTATGGGGGCCCAAAAGATTCTTTATTTATTACATGGTCTGCGGACTGGGAGCCGCTCTGGTTCATGAGACTGTGATCGCCATCCAGTATGCAAGGGTGATGAATGCAATTAGTCCCGACCAGCTTCAGCTTGTCCTGGCCGACGGTGCAAGCGTGCTAAGTGAAGGAAAGCAGTATGCCGATGCCACTATGAAGAACCTCCAGATGATACTTAACGTTCCGACTGTGGGCGCATCCGGGGCCGTCTTTGGAATTCTGCTTGCTTTCGGAGTCCTTTTTCCGAACACTCAGCTGATGCTCCTGTTCCCACCGATTCCCATCAAGGCAAAATACTTTGTGATTGGTTACGGCGCCATCGAATTATGGATGGCTGTTACACAGCCCGGAAGCAACATAGCTCATGCAGCTCATCTCGGAGGAATGCTGTTCGGCTATATCCTGATAAGGTACTGGAGAAAAACTTCAAAAACCCTTTATTGAGAATATGGCCCTCTGGCAAGACATCAAAAAAACATTCAGCGCCGCGAACAACCTTAACAGGCTGATATACATCAACATTGCAGTCTTTTTATTTCTGTCGGTCGTTTCAATTGCAGCTTATCTCTTCAACAATGAAACAATCTCGCTGAAGGTACTTAAATGGTTCTCTGTTCCCGCGTCGTTTAAAGCCCTGGCTGCGAAGCCATGGACCCTCATAACATATATGTTCACCCACAAGGATATCCTGCATATCCTTTTTAACATGCTCTGGCTGTACTGGTTCGGGAAGATCTTCCTCGAGTACCTCGACCAGCGGAAGCTTGTTGCCGTATACATCCTTGGAGGGATATCCGGGGCAATAATATATATCCTGTCATTCAATGTCTTTCCCGTATTTACCAGTCTGATCCCGGAGTCGGTTGCAATAGGAGCTTCTGCATCTGTGCTGGCTGTTGTAGTTGCCATCGCGGCTTATGTCCCCAATTATCCGGTACATCTTCTTTTGATCGGACGGGTAAAGATCCTTTGGATTGCGATAGGAATCTTTATACTTACCTCTGTAATGGACTTCTCGGTCAATTCCGGAGGTAAGCTTGCCCATATGGGCGGCGCCCTGTTCGGATACCTTTACACCGTAAACCTGAGGAAGGGCAGGGACGCAGCCAGGTGGCTCAACAGGATAATCGACTCCATAGTCACTATCTTCAAACCCCGGAAGAAAAAGATGAGGGTTACCTACAACCGGAAGAAGACAGATTATGACTATAATAAGGCAAAAGCCGAACGGCAGGAACAGATAAACCGGATACTCGACAAAATATCCAAAGGAGGTTATGACAGTCTCACCAAAGAGGAAAAAGACCTTCTCTTCACCGAAAGCCAGAAGAAGAACTGATCGCTTTCATACGGATGTTCGTAAATCAATTGCCCTGTCTGATCAAAAATCATTTGTTATAATTGCTCTTTTTGTA
>JAKLIJ010000091.1 GCA_022709665.1 Bacteroidota bacterium | reverse complement strand
CCGTGATTTACTTCCGAGATAGGGTGGTTATTTCCATTGAGAGTAGTTTAACAGGAATTAAGAACATTTATCCTCTCCTTTAAATGTATTTCTTATTTCCTTAAGTATGTATTCAGGATCCTGAAATACCAACCTGTTTTCAAATCGAAGTACAGTAAGGCCGGGACCCTCAAGAAACTTGTCCCTTATTTTGTCTTTTTCAATCTGGATATAATCACCATGAGGTTCTCCTCAACCACCCCGGCCCGCGACCGAATTCCGGCCCGTACAAAACTATTGCCCGGGCCACCCCTCCTTCGAAAGGAGGGGAAAGTTACGAGATTATAGATCAGCCTGTTAGAGATACACTAAATACTTGATTGGCACCAAAATCCTCTGAACTAATTCTAAAGTCGACAGGACTCTTTCAACGCTCAGAACAAAAATATGCGTTAGTGCGGTAAAACCCAATTTTAAGATTTCTTTACTACTCATATTCAGTGTGTTATAAAATAAAACCGCACTAATTTCACGAGACGTCACAAGTCAGGACAGATAAAATCACGGATTTAATTATATGAGACAATCCGTGTATAACCCGTGTTCTCAGTGTAATCCATGGTGATAGAAAACCTCACGGAAGTCACAAAAAATTCTTATCCAGAAATTCCTGGAACTTATCCTTGTACTGTTCGCTAACGGGGATATAAGTTTTCCCGAAGACTATCCTGCTCCTTTCTATGGTCTCGATCCGCTCAAGATTCACAATGAAAGATCTGTGAACTCTCATGAACTTTGCGGGTGGGAGCTTGGCTTCGAGCAGTTTCATAGTTACAAGGGAGAGGACCGGCTTTGATTCTCCTGCCGTGTAAACCTTTACGTAATCCTTGAGACCCTCAATATAGAGTATGTCGTTGAAGTTGATCCTTCTTATCTTGTAATCCGATTTCAGGAACAGGAACTCATTGTTCGACTCCACCTTTTCAGGTTCTCCCTGTTCAATCTTCAGAAGCTTTGCAGCCTTTCCGACAGCCTTCAGAAATTCATCATAGCTGAAGGGTTTGAGGAGATAATCTACGACATCCAGTTTAAAACCTTCGAGGGCGTATTTTTCATAAGCGGTGGTAAAAACAACTTTCGGTCCTCCGGTAAGAGCTCTTGTGAATTCAATTCCAGTCAGGTCGGGCATCTGGATATCTATAAAAACAAGATCCACTTTTTCGTTTATCACGAACTCAAGCGCTTCCTGTGGATTGTCAAAACTGCCTGCAAGTTCCAGCCCGGGAGTCCTTTTGATATATCCCGTTACCAGTTGAAGTGCCAGCGGCTCATCATCCACTGCTATTGTTCTGATCATGAGGCTGTTTTTATTTCGAGAAACACATCGAAGCGGTTTTCAGCAGCGCTGATCTTCAGTTCATGGCTGCCCGGGAAAAGCAGGCTCAGCCTTTTCCTGACATTATCGAGGCCTATGCCTCCGGCATTTTGTTCCTGTCCTTTCTCGCTGTTTCCTTCATGCAGGGAGTTGGAACATCTGAAAACTATCGATCCGGCTTCCGCTTTCATTTCTATGTCGATGAATGACTTTTCGCGGTAGCTTACCCCATGCTTGAATGAGTTCTCTATGAAGGGTATGAAGAGCAGGGGCTGGATGTTTCGGTCGGAATAATTTCCGGGAAAACTGACATTAAGCGTAACCCTGTCGCTCATCCTGAGTTTCATCAGGTCGATGTAGTTCTTCATGAATTCTATTTCATGGCTCAGCATCGTATTTCCCTTCTCCGAATCGTAGATGAGGTACCTCATCAGTTTCGACAGTTTCAGCACTGCTTCCTGTGAATCATCCTGATTTATTCCGATCAGGGAATAGATGTTATTCAGTGTGTTGAAGAAAAAGTGGGGGCTTATCTGGTTCTTAAGGAATGCCAGTTCTGAATTAAGTTTTTCTTTTTCGATCTCCTTGCTTAATTGCTCGATCTGGGATTGCCGTTCAAGGACTTTCAGTCCCAGGGAAAGGAACATAAGGAAAAGAGCTGTCGGGAAATAGTTTACCATATGAACCCTGCGGAACGGATCTCCGAGAGCTCTTCCGGGAGGAGGTCCTCCGGGCATTCCGGGACGAGGGGAGTCCATTTCTTTCTGACGTGCCTGCTCCAGGGCGGGTATTTTTTTTATGACCGTCCTGTTCGAAATATCGGAAACAAGGTAGAACCCAATCAAAAGAAGTACTGCGAAGAGGTAATATTTTTTCTTGTTTTCCCTGAAGAAGAATTTTGGAACGAGAAAAAGGTAGTTGGAATAAAAAATTGATCCCCAGATAAATGCGTTTATATAATAGATCCACAGGAAGTCCTTAGCCACCGGCCAGCGTGAGATGAAGTAGAGAGGCAGTCCTATAAAGATTGCCCACACTATAAGGTGAAGAAGCACCTTTATTCCCCTGGTCCTCAGTAATCCCTGTTTCATTTTGCCGTCATTCATATCTGAGAGCGTCAATCGGATTGAGGTTAGCAGCTTTTCGGGCGGGATACCAGCCGAAGAACACCCCTATAACAAAGCATACTGCGAACGCAAGTATCACCGACTGTGTCGTAACGACTACCGGACTGCCCATCAGAGTACCTGCTGCCGTAGCGATCAGGTAACCGAATACCACGCCGAGAGCTCCTCCCAATATACTCATTATTATCGATTCAACAAGGAATTGCCTGAGGATGTCGCGGCTCCTTCCTCCTATCGACATTCTGAGCCCAATCTCCCTTGTACGTTCTGTGACCGATACGAACATTATGTTCATTATCCCGATCCCGCCCACAAGCAGGGAGATGCCCGCTATTGCTCCGAGCAGATAGGTCATTATGTCGGTTATGGAAGAAACTGTTTCCAGTAGTTCCGATTGTGACATAATCCTGAAGTCATCTTCATCAGACTCCTTTAGTTTGTGGGTCCTTCTAAGGATTTCAGTTACCTCATCAGCTGCTGCCGTGCTTTTCTCCTCGCTCACGGCCGAGGCATAAATACCGTTGATGTAGTCGATGGCGGCAAGTC
The DNA here is from genome assembly GCA_022709665.1 of Bacteroidota bacterium. GTDB lineage: Bacteria > Bacteroidota > Bacteroidia > Bacteroidales > VadinHA17 > LD21. The sequence continues at coordinate 5,697 of JAKLIJ010000091.1, read as the reverse complement.
GTCTCTGTACTGTGGTGTAAGGTGCCAGGATAAGGTCATCCTGGTCCTGTCCCATTCCGCTTTCACCTTTGTCTTCGAGGACTCCGATCACCTCGAAAGGAAGGTTTTTTATCCTGATTGTTACGCCTACAGGATCGGCACCCTCGCCGAAGAGGTTCTCAACCACCGTAGTACCGAGTATGCATACTTTCGACATCCCTCTCACTTCGCTGGAAGAAAATATTCTTCCGCTTCCTATTTCAAGTTTCCTTATGTCGAGGTATTCCTCGCTCACACCATGGACGGTAGTCTGGGTGTTCTGGTTCCCATAGATCACCTGTCCGCTGGCCGAGACCTGGGGAGAGACAGCAGATAGATACACCGCTTCGTTTCGAAGTGTTTCCACATCGCTCATTTTAAGGGCCATTGAGCTGGATGCTCCAAGGCTGACACCTCCTCTCATCTGCATGTTCGGCATGATCATTATAAGGTTTGTCCCCATGGACGACATCTCATCCTGTATATTCTTTTTGGAACCTTCCCCTATTGCCAGCATGGCGATAACAGATGCCACACCTATGATGATGCCGAGCATGGTAAGGATTGCCCTGAGCTTGTTACGGACCAGCGCCCGGACTGCTATTTTCAAAAGATTCTTGATATTCATCTTAAAATAATTTTGAATTTAAAGGTATGATGCCTGCCTGTCGGCAGACAGGGAACCCACATGGTTGAAAATTATATAAATACGTGTTTGTGTATTTGATACATGTGGGTTTCATTGCCTGCTCTTTTTGTCAGTTTTCAAATTCCTCAATATTCTCAACCGGAAGCGTAAGCAGCACATCGGAAGCAATGAGCCTGTCGGTCACCATGTTTTCCCGCTGAATCCTGCCGTCCCTGAACATCACGTTCCTTGTAGCAAATTTTGCAATATCCGGTTCATGAGTTACGAAGACTATTGTTCTTCCCTTGTCGTTGAGCGACTGAAAAAGTTCCATTATCTCCACTGAAGTCCTGGTATCGAGGTTACCTGTGGGCTCATCGGCCAGGATCAGCACCGGGTCGTTCACAAGCGACCTGGCTATCGCAACTCTTTGCTGCTGACCGCCTGAAAGCTGGTTGGGCATATGCCCCATCCTTTCCTTCAGTCCGACCGCTTCAAGTGCAAGCACTGCCCTTTCGAGGCGTTCCTTCGATTTCATCCTGGGGTTGTAGAACAGGGGAAGCTCGACATTCTCCAGAGCTGTAGTACGGGGAAGCAGGTTGTAGGCCTGGAAGACGAATCCCAGTTTTCTGTTCCTCAGCCTGGCCAGTTCATCCCTGTTCATGGAATTCACATTTGTCCCATCGAGGAAATAATCGCCTGCGGTCGGCTGGTCGAGGCATCCGAGTATATTGAGCATGGTTGATTTTCCTGATCCGCTCATCCCCATGATGGCAACGAATTCGCCTTCCTTTATCTGCAGATCGACTCCTCTCAGCGCATGCACCACAACCTCGCCGACATGATAGTCCTTCCTGAGCTGTCTGATTTCTATTATACTGTTGTCCATGACATCGTTAATTAATTGTTACCGCAGTCTGACACTGCTAGAATGGCATAGGGCCGCCCGGACCGCCGCTCATTCTGTTGCCTGATTTCTTCAGAGGGTCGGTCATTGCCACCACAACCTCATCTCCTTCTTTCAAACCTGAAAGAACCTCCACATTCGAGCCGTTCTGGATGCCGAGTGTTATCATCACAGGCTTCAGTCCTTTGTCTGAATCTTTCATCCATACAGTTTTGACTCCTTCGGGGAGTTCAGGGAACGATCCCGGCATGGCTAAGCCTTCCGGCATGGATCCTGCGGTCATTCCGGCCTGAGGCAGGGGTATGTTCATTGCAGAAGGATCGAAACCCTCAGGCATTCCTTCCGGAAGCCCGTTTTTCATGGCATCCTTCATCATTTTCATAAGGTATTCCGAACCGGGGGTAAAACGTACGGCCTTGCCCGAAAGCACAAGAGTATTCTTTTTCTCCTCGATGAATATAGTTGCGCTGGCCGTCATTCCCGGCATAAGTTTTTTGTCGGGATTTGGGGCGCTGAATATCACGACATAAGTCACAACATTGTTTGTTGTAACAGGTTTCAGCCTGACCTGCGACACTGAACCCTCAAACTTCTCGTCAGGATAGGAGTCGACTGTAAACTGGACCCTCTGTCCAAGTTTAACCTGGCCTATATCAGCTTCGTCGACGCTTGCCTGAACCTCCATCTGGGTAAGGTCGTTGGCTATGGTGAACATCTCGGGGGTGTTGAAACTTGCTGCGACTGTCTGGCCTTCCTCTATTGCCCTGTTCAGAACTACTCCGTCGATAGGTGAATATATCGTAGCGTAGGCAAGGTTCACCTTTGCCCTGTCGAGAGCCGATTTTGCGTTGTTCAGAGATGCTTTCGAGTTCTGGTAGTTGTAAACGGCCTGGTCATAATCTGCCTGGGCAATAAGGTTCTTTTCATAGAGAGCTTTCATCCTGTTCCAGGTAGCCTCCTGAAAGTCGAGCTGCGCCTTTGCCTGGTCGACTGATGCCTGGCTCTGTTCAAGCTGCGCCCTCAGGGGAGTCTCGTCAAGCCTTGCAAGAATCTGTCCCTGCTTCACATTGTCGTTGAAATCGACATAAACATGTTCAATGATGCCCGACACCTGAGTACCTACCTCAACAGTCGTAATGGCCTCGAGTGTTCCGGTGGAAGTCACCGTATTGGTAATGTCGCCTTTCTCAACCTTTACGGTTTCGAAAGTGTACTCGGCCGTTTTAGCTTTGAACGGCTTGGTTACAGCCAGGACAATCAGAACTGCCGCAATCAGGCCTGTGATTATTAATGCCTTCTTTTTCATCTTGATATAATTTTAAAATTTAATGGTATGATGGAACCTGCACAGTTGAAAATTCTAATCATACGTGTTTGCGTATCTGATACATGTGGTTTCATCATTTAAGTATAAAAGTATTTTTAGAGTGCCAATGGAATGCCTGAATAGAAATCGAGAACCTTATAGCTGAATATCAGGTTATACTTTGACTGAAGCAGATTGCTTTCAGCAAGGATGAGGTTGGTTTTTGATACGAGGTAATCGACCGAGTTAATAATTCCCTGCCTGAACTTCTCATCCGACAGTGCAGACGATTCGGTGGTAGCAATGAAATTCTCGAGACTGGCCTCATAATCGACCTGGGCTGATGTTACGTCGAGGCAGGCCTGTTCAATGCTTTTCCTCAGTTCGTTCCTTGTGTTCAGTTCGCTGAGTTCTGCATCCTGGTAACCCAGCTGAGCAACAGCCACGCTGGTTTTGACCTGTTTTCTCTGGTAGATGGGGATGGAAAGAGAGAGGCCGAGCGAAGGAGATATCCCGTTGTTTATCTGATCGAAATACGGATCAGTCATCCTTCCCGAATAGCTTGTCCCGATGCCTGCGCTTGCCGACAGCGAGGGATAATACCCAGCTTTTGCAATATTTTCGTCGAGAGCGGCAATTTTCTTGTTAACCTCTGCATTTTTTACCTGGGGCTTAATACCCAGAGCAATCTGATAGACCTCTGCCACATCGGGGGTCCGGTTCTGGTTTATTACCTCATCGAGTTTGGGATCGGCTATGTTAAAACCATCCGTTACCGGCAATTCCATAAGCTGTTCCAGATTCACCTTTGCGATGGCAAGCTGGCTCCTGGCATTTGCGAGATTAAGCTTTTCATTGGCCAGCTGCGACTTTACCTGTGCATAGTCGGCCTGTGAGATAAGCCTTATTGCAAGCCGTTCGGAAGCAAGATCAAGCTGACCTTCGGTCGATTCGATCTGCTTTTCCGAGTTTTTTACCTGTTCTGCGGAATAAAGCACCTGGAGATAAGCGTTAAGAATACTAAGACTTATGGACTCCTTCATGGTCTCGAGCGAGTACTGCCCGGCTTCAATATCAAGCGCTGCCTGCTTTATCTGGTTGTTAAGCCTTGAAGCATTGAATATGGTAACCGACGAGTTAGCCGAGATATTCGATCCTCCGGCGCCGCTAAGTCCCGATCCTCCTGTACCTTTCGCCCAGTTGTAGTTCTGTGTTACCGAAGCATTGACTGAAGGGAAACGCTGCGCCTTTGCCTGGTCAGAATAGTTAAGGTACCTCTCGATCGCAATTCCTCCTTTTCTTACCTGGATATTCTTTTCCAGGGCATAGTTTATACATTCTTCCAGTGTCCAGACGCTGTCCTGCTGGGCATGAAGCCCTGCAGACAGGAGGAAGAATACGCCAAAAATCATAATTCCATTTCTCATGGTTGATACACTTTTGACGTAAAAGTAAACGTGTAATACTGCCACGAAAAATCAAATGGAAGTAATGGGAATATTTCCCGACGAAAAGGGATACTTTCAGGACGAAATCAAAACATGGCATCACTGCTTTCCGGACAAAAGCATGTCGCTCCTGCGGAGCTGAAAAGCTAAGGGAGGCAGTGTTCCTCCGGTTTCACCGGAGGTTATTGAAATCCTTCTCATTCTGAGAAGCAGCCGGATGCACGATGCTCCTGCCGGAGCATTTCTATGACTGAGAGTCCTCTGATAAGGGGCAATTTCCAGCTTCCACGTTAGCCAGCCCGGAGGATGGCATTGCCTGAATGGTATATGAGGTGGTATTTTCCAGCTTCCACATTAGCCAGCCCGGAGGATGGCATTGCCTGAAAGGTATATGAGGTGGTATTTTCCAGCTTCCACGTTAGCCAGCCCGGAGGATGGCATTGCCTGAATGGTATATGAGGTGGTATTTTCCAGCTTCCACGTTAGCCAGCCCGGAGGATGGCATTGCCTGAAAGGTATATGAGGTGGTATTTTCCAGCTTCCACGTTAGCCAGCCCGGAGGATGGCATTGCCTGAAAGGTATATGAGGTGGTATTTTCCATCTTCCACGTTAGCCAGCCCGGAGGATACCGGTGTCTGAAATGTATGTGATGAGGCAAGTTCCTTTTATTTTCACTCAGCCGGGAAAATAACAGGACCACAGCGTAATCCGCCGTGGGTATGTTACTATCATCCGTTTTGTCCAGCTCCTGCCTGATAAGCAAAGGGTTGAGTCATACCTACGGTTTCGCCGGAGCTTATTAAAATCCTTATCATTCGCAGAAGAAGGAGGGGGCTCGATGCTCTTTCCTTGTCATGGCCGTAGCGTGATGCAGGGGGGCAAATTGCTATGATCAGTGGTGTCCAACTACTCCAGGCAGATCCTTAATTGTTAAATAATCCGTGGAGTACGTATCCACTACCCATATTATGTACTCAGGAGATTGCCTGCTCCAGAAGGTTAAGTAGCTGCCAGGTGGAAACTCCTTCAGAGCTTGTCAATTTCAGAGTCATGCGATATGGGAAGGCTGTTGTTTCCGCGAAGGTCAGCTGCCAAGCAGCAGAACAAAAAGTCAAATAAAAGTCATGCGATATGGGAAAGTTGTTGTTTCCCCGAAAGGTCAGCTGCGAAGCATCAGGACAAAAAAGTCACGTAAAAGTCATGCGATATGGGAAGGTTGTTGTTTCCGCGAAGGTCAGCTGCGAAGCATCAGGACAAAAAAGTCACGTAAGAGTCATGCGATATGAGAAGGCTGTTGTTTCCGCGAAGGTCAGCTGCCAAGCAGCAGGACAAAAAAGTCACGAAAAGTCATGCGATATGGGAAGGTTGTTGTTTCCGCGAAGGTCAGCT
>JAKLIJ010000090.1 GCA_022709665.1 Bacteroidota bacterium | reverse complement strand
TGTCAGTTTCACCTGCAATATCAGATGGGGCCAGATAAAGCTTGTCATCCGCGGCCCCGGTCTCTGTAACCCTTACTGCAAAATCCCTGGTTATATATATATTCCATCTCTCATCAATGTAATAAAAAAGGGAAGTCCCCCGGAATATTTCATCAAGCAGGTCGGTTAGCAATATATTCTCCTCATTTATGGTCACTCTGAGATCGCTGATCCATTCATCTCTGAAATAAAACCTGAGGGGCAGCAGGCTTTCGGCCCTTGCTGCAAACTCCCTGAAAGAAATATTGTCGCAGGTGAATGTGATCAGCTTTTCATCCTGGGCTTTAAGATTGCCTGAAAATAAAAGTATCAGGATCAGTATGCGAAACCTGAACCTGATCAATATCTGTCTGCTATTCAATGCCATCGTAATACTCCATGACGGGAACCATATTACCCGGATTGTTTTTCGTAATGCGGAGCTTCTCCGACCTGATGAACCTCCTGACCTGTATCTTCCTGTCGGCCAGAAGTTTCATCAGGCTCGCCCTGCCTGTTATCCTGTGAGCGATTCCATCTCTGACCAGAAATACAGACTGCATCTGTATAAAAGTATCGCGTTCGCCAACCGAACTTCTCAGCCGGAGTTCTTTTTTGTAACTGACATACAGCCCGGCGGATCCGGAATACAAAAGATTGAAATACCCCGACAGGGAATTGATACTGTCACCCCCGAGCCTTACGAAATGGAAAGTCCTGCCTTCCGCTTCCAGGTTGAAAAAATCAACCATCTCCTTGTTGAGCTGAAGAACAGTGCTCTTGTCTGCAGAAAGCAACAGCTCATCATTGACGAGATCGAGTTTCAGCCTGAGAGAAGGTCCGGAAAAAACCTTTGAGTTCATGCTTACCGATCCGGGAAGAAAATCCCTGGAAGAAAAAAACTGGTGCCCCTCAGTCATGTGGTAAATGTTGGTCCATATCTTTCCGTTGAATAGTAACTGTTTTTCAATTGAATCCCCTAAAATGGATGTCCTGACAGATCCCGATGGCTTTTCTGCTGACAATGTTCCGGCTGAAAGGGCAAGAATAATAAGAAGAGATGGTAATTTATACCTGATTTCTTTTGTGAGTGACATCCCTGCTGCAATGATTGAACATTCCAAAGTAACAACAATGGCCCGATAATTTTGTCAGTTTGTTTAAAAGAATGTAAGAAACCTTACTCACCACTAAACGTCTGCCCTGAAAGAGGTTCAGGAAAGCGGATAAACAGACTTAAAAAGACATGTATCAAACTCAGAACTTAAGATAGAAATCCTTTGTAAGTTCCATGTATTCAGGTGTGTATTCGTGCCGCCGCTCCTTTTCCACTGTCAGGAAGCTTTCGGAAATCTCAGTTTTTTGTCTGCCCAGACTTATTAACATTCTTTTCGGCCCGGAAGACTGAGTCGGGCTTACATGGGTGATCCTGCTGCAGTATAATTCATGTTCCAAAGCCTTTTCAACAAACTTTCTGCCTTCGTTAACAGGCATTATTACCTGAAGCAGGCCATTCTCAGTTAAGAGACGGACGCTTCCTTCCAGAATATCTTTGTGAGTCAGAGTATCATTATGACGCGACTCTGACCTGGCAGGATCGGGGCACCTGAGGGAATCGATGAACCACGGGGGATTTGAAACAATAAGGTCGAAACGCAAGGCTCCCGGATTGAAACTCTGAAATGAAATGTTCAAAACCCTTATCCTGCCTGACCATGGACTTTCAGCCGTGTTATCGCAGGCCTGAAGGAATGATTCCCGGTGAGGCTCTATTGCGACTATTTCAGCATCGCATCTCTGTGCAAGCATAATGGCAACAAGTCCGGTGCCGGTACCGACATCAAGGATTCTTCTTCTTCCGGATACATCGGCAACTGCTCCCAGAAGAACACCGTCGGTGCCAACTTTGAAGGCTGACCTGTCGTGCCTTATTGTAAACTGTTTGAACTGAAAGTAGTCGTTGCTCATCAGCGATTATTAAGATGGCGCTGCCGGATTAAGTCCCGGCTAATTTCAATATTAATCTTCTTAAAACCACTAAATGGAATTATTTTTTTATCTTAAGCCGATTAAACAAAATGATACCAATCACAAATCTTTATAGTTTATGAAAATAATCAAATACATCACTCTGTCGCTTTTTGCTTTGGGCGCTTTTCTGACTGCCCGGGCCGCTGATGATGTCAGGCTTCTCAGATTCCCGGACATCAACAATGACCTTATAGCTTTTGTTTATGCAGGAGATATTTGGACTGTGAGTTCTTCAGGGGGTGAAGCCCGCCGCCTGACTTCCCATAACGGTCTCGAACTCTTTCCGAAAATATCCCCCGACGGTCAGTGGATAGCATTCTCGGGCGAGTATTCGGGAAGCCGCCAGGTTTTCGTGATACCCTCAAACGGAGGAATCCCGAGGCAGCTCACATGGTACAACTCTGTCGGAGTCATGCCACCAAGAGGGGGGTGGGACAATGCCGTGCTCGACTGGACTCCCGACAGCAAACAGATACTTATACGTTCGGCCCGGACTGAATTCGGAGAACGCCAGGGAAAGTATTTCCTGGTTGGCCTCGACGGACTTCTTGAAAAACCACTCCAGATAGTCAATGGAGGATTCGGAGTGTTGTCGCCCGACGGATCTAAAATGGTGTTTACCCCTGTCGACCGTGAGTTCAGGAACTGGAAACGCTACAAGGGGGGAAGGGCAACAAACCTGTGGATATACGACCTGAAAGCAAATACCTCAGAACAGATAACCGATTTCGAAGGCACCGACCAGCTTCCGACATGGTCGGGGGACAATATTTTCTATGCTTCCGACCGCGACCTGAGACTCAATATATGGAAATACAATACTGTGACAAAAGAAAACTCACAGATCACACGGCATACCGATTTCGATGTAATGTGGCCGTCGGGAAACGGAGATCAGCTGGTCTATGAGAACGGTGGATACATCTACAGGCTCAATCTCCGGTCAGGACAGACGGAAAAAGTGAAAGTGAATATTAACTTCGATAATCCCAACCTGATACCTTATTATAAAGATGTGAAGAACGATATTCACAGCGGAGCCGTATCTCCCACAGGTAAAAGGGCTCTCTTCGATGCAAGGGGAGACATTTTCTCAGTTCCTGCAGAAAACGGGATCACAGAAAACCTTACCCGGACGCAGGGAATACGTGAGGTCTTTCCGGCATGGTCGCCCGACGGAAAATATATCTCATACTACTCCGACAAGACTGGAGAATATGAACTCTGGATCATTGAAAATAAAAAAGGTGCCGTACCCCGGCAGGTTACCTTCAATTCATCGGCCTGGAAGTATCAGCCCCTGTGGTCGCCCGACAGCCGTTACCTTCTGTTCTTCGACAGGACGATGAAACTCCGCCTGATCGAAGCCTCAACCGGTAAGATTACAGATGTCGACAAGGCTGTTTCGAGTGAAATAAGAAGCTACAGCTTCTCACCCGACTCACGCTGGATAACCTACACAAAAGAGGGAGAGAACGAAAAACCTGCTGTCTGGGTTTATGACATCCCGGCAGGGACACAGCATCAGCTTACTGACGGCACCTTCTCCGATGAAAGTCCGGTATTCAGCCTCGACGGAAATTATATTTTCTTTGCATCAGGCCGGGACTATAATCTTTCTTTCTCGAGTTTCGACTTCGACTACATATACGACAAGGCGACACGCCTTTACGCACTGGCCCTTACCCCAAAAAGCCCTAAAATATTCAAGGATAAAAATGATACAGAACCGGTAAAGGAAGAAAAAGCGGCTGAACCGGCCACAAAGACGGCAAAGGCTAAAAAGGATAAAACTCCGGCTGAAGATACCCCCGCTGAAACCAAAAAGGTAAAGGTTGAAATAGATTTCAACGGGATAAACAACCGCGTTACAGCTCTTCCGGGTGAAGCGGGAGAATACAGGATTGCAGGCGCTGCCGAAGGCGGCCTGATCTTCATTAACGACGGAAAGCTGATGAAGTACAATATGGAGGAAGAGAAGAATGAAGAGATACTCGACCGTGTAATGTCAGCATCAATAACTTCCGACGGTAAAATGGCTATGTACCGTTCAGGCCCCGATTACGGGATTATAAAGCTTACTCCGGGACAGAAGGCCGGAGCCGGTAAACTGAACCTCGATGGCCTTGAGATGAAAATTGATCCTCAGAAGGAATGGAACCAGATATACACTGACGCCTGGAGAATCTTCCGTGACTTCTTCTACGTGAACAATCTTCACGGTGTCGACTGGCCGGAAATGAAAAACCGCTACAGCGCTCTGGTTCCCCATGTAAGTCACAGAGCCGACCTCGACTACATCCTTAACGAGATACTGGCTGAAAGCAATACAGGCCACAGTTATGTCGACTGGGGTGACTTCGAAAATGTGAAAAGAATTGACAACGGGCTTCTCGGAGCCGATCTGACACCGGATGAGGGTACGGGAAGGTTCAGGATAACAAGAATATTCCAGGGTGAAAGCTGGAAGGAAGCCAGCCGCTCGCCGCTAACCGATCCGGGAGTAGATGTAAAGGAAGGAGATTACCTGATAAGCATCGACGGCAATGACGTAACAACCTCAGCAAATCCTTATTCTTTCCTTGAAAACAAAGCCGGAAAACTTGTCGAGATAAAAGTCAATTCCAGGCCATCCCCCGACGGAGCCCGGACCAGCATGATAAAACCAATCCAAAGCGAACTCGAACTCAGATATATAAACTGGGTTAACGAACGGCGCGCAATGGTTGATAAGCTTTCAGGAGGCAGAATCGGCTATATCCATGTGCCTAATACATCTACTGAAGGAAACAAGGAATTGTTTCATGGTATGTACACATACTGGAACAAAGAGGCCTTAATAATAGATGAACGCTATAACGGAGGCGGATATATTCCCGACAGGATGGCTGACCTTCTCGACAGGCACACACTGGTTTACTGGCACCAGAACGGCCTTCAGCCCGGGAAATCACCTGCCATCGCACATGATGGCCCCAAAGTGATGCTCGTGAACGGTTATTCATCATCAGGAGGAGATGCCTTCCCTTACTTCTTCAGGAAACTCGGGCTGGGCAAACTTATTGGCACACGGACCTGGGGAGGTCTGGTGGGAATATCCGGAAATGCCCGTCTTGTTGACGGAGGAAACATATCCGTTCCCCGGTTCGGAATATTCGACAAGGAGGAAGGATGGATTATTGAAGGTGTAGGTGTTGCTCCCGACATAGAGGTCGTCGACCGGCCTGAACAACTTGTAAAAGGTATGGACCCCAGTGTTGAAAAGGCTGTGGAGGTCCTCCTCAAAGAGCTGAATGAAAAACCGGTCAAAAAAGTCACAGTACCTGTTCCTCCCGACCGCTCAAAATGGCATGAGGATTTTAAATAATGCCATAGTCCTTTCTATAGCTCAGTAGCGTTATTCCAATAACAAAGTTCAGCCTGCAATTCCGGAAATTGCAGGCTGAACAATTTTTCCCGCATCTTGTTTGTATTCCTGTGAATATTGTAAATTTATAATGACAATCAGGTTCATAATGGTCATATTGGCAAAATGCGGGCTTACTGCGATCCTGGCATTCTGTTCTATGGCAGCTTCAGCCCAGGGATCTTTGCCGGGGGGAAAACCCGACACACTTTTCCTTTCCGATGAGATACTGAATATCGAACTGAGATCCGATTTCACCTCCATAAGGGCTGATACATCATCAGATCCCGTCTTTTATGACGGCCGGCTCATCTATCACGAAGCTGATGGAAAAACGAAAAAATTCGATGTAAAGGTCAGAGCAAGGGGCGATTTCCGGCGCAGAACCGATATATGCTCCTTCCCTCCTCTTATGGTCAATTTTAAAAAGAAAGAAGTACAGCATACAATATTCATGGGCGAGGATAAACTGAAGCTCGTCACACCATGCCAGAGAGAAGAGGATGTCATCGAAGAATACCTTGTCTACAGGATGTATAACTTTGTAAGCCCGCTGAGTTATAAGGTCAGACTCGCAAAGATCAGGTACTTTGACACCGCTTCCGAAACTGAACTTTTCGAAAAATACAGCTTTTTCATTGAGGACGACGACCGGCTGGCCGGGCGGTTCAATGCTTCAAAATTCGAGGAATTCCTGACTCCTTTCGACCTCGACAGGGAAAACTTTATGCTTATGTCGGTATTCGAGTACCTGATCGGAAACAAAGACTGGTTTATTTCATCACGCAGAAATGTCACCATCATACGGCCGGATGATACCACCAAAGCGCTTCATGTGGTGCCCTATGATTTTGATTTTGCATCACTGATCGACGCAAGCTATACAAAACCAAGAAATGTCCCTGAGCAATACCTGAGTACACGAAGAGTTTTCAAGGGTTTATGCTATACAAGGGAGGAATTTGAGAAAACTTTCAAGACCTTCAGGAATCTGAAGCCTGTATTCGAATCATTGTTCGGCGTGGAGGATCTGATATCAAGATCCACTAAAAACAGGAACCTGGCTTACCTTAATGAATTCTATAAGATAATTCAGGATGAGGAATTGTTCAGGAAAGAATTCCTTGAAGCATGCGAAACCCGTCGTATGTATAACCTGCCGGACGAATAGCCCGCTTTGCATTCCTCCGCCATTTTTTTGGGGAATCAGTTTCGCTGCTATAAAAACCTTGATAATCCGGCGATCCTGTACTATCTTTAAAACCTGTACCTTTTTTAACATAAACCCGTGAAAAAGATCATTCACCTGTCCGACCTTCATGTCGGACACAAGGAGTGCGGAGACAGGTTCCGCCTGATAATTGACAGTATTTCAAAAAACTGCAGGCCGTCATCAGACTACATTGTAGTAATCACCGGAGATATTGCCGATAATGCCTTTCACAGAGAATATCATGAAGAAGCTGCAGCCGGAATTAAAATGCTGGAGGAAACGGGATACCGTGTTCTGGTTATCCCCGGGAACCACGATTATGGTACCGGCATTATGGCCAAAAGGAAGTTTGCTGGATTGTTCAAAGAAAAATTCTTCGGGAACAGAAAGATATCCTATCCAAAGGTCGACATAATTGATGATTTTGCTTTCATCGGCCTCGATTCGACCGCTGGTGAACTTAACTGGAACGACCGCTTTTTCTCCGAAGGCGAACTCGGGAAAGCACAGCTCAAAAGGCTTAAAAGAATATTACGCAAGCCTGAAGTCGCATCCCGGAGAAAAGCAGTTTACCTCCATCATCACCCCTTCGATTTCAAGCTTGCAATGCAGCTGAAGGATAGCGAAGAGCTTAAACTCATAATAGAAAACCAGGCAGATTTGCTTCTTTTCGGTCATTACCACCGCGATAAGGAGACTGCCACAAGGACATACCACGGAACATGGGGTATTCCACGATGCTACAACGCCGGATCTTCAACTCACAAAAACGGCGAAACCGGATTCCAGTGGATCATCGATGCCGGAAATGATGATCCCTCAGCTGATTTCGATGCCCGATTCATTTAGCACGTGTTTCTGCTGCACTTTATTATCCACATGATACTCTATGGCAATAAAGATACTCCACACTTCTGATCTTCATATAGGGAGAAGGCTTTATGAAAAGGAACTTGCAGAGGATCAGCAGATCTTCTTTGACTGGCTTACGTCTCTGATCGGATCGGAAAAGATAGACGCCCTGATCATAGCGGGTGATATTTTTGATGTTGCAAACCCGTCGAGCGAATCAAGAAAGATGTATTATGAACTCCTGGTCAGATTGTCGAGACTTAAATGCAGGGTGATCATATCAGGAGGCAACCACGATTCACCTTCAATGCTCGAGGCTCCGGGAGAACTATTGAGGGAACTCGATATCCATGTCACGGGCGGACTGCCCGAAAATTTTGCAGACATGCTTGTCGCAGTCAAAGATCACGATGGTAAAACCGGACTGGTGATTGCATCAGTTCCATTCATCCGCGATGCTGATCTTAAAAGGTATACTGCCGTCGAAAGTTATGAGGACAGGCTCGAAGGTATCCGGACAGGGATCATTAATATCTATTCTGAGCTCGCAATCCTTTGTGATAAACTTTATCCCGGCATTCCCGCTGTGGCAACGGGCCATTTCTATGCTCAGGGAGGCAGTCTTTCTGAAAGTGAAAGAGATATCCAGGTCGGGAACCTGGCGGCAATAGAGTCGGATAAACTGCCGGCCAGGTTCAGTTTCTATGCTCTCGGACATCTGCATAAACCTCAGTCGCCCGATGACGGACGAAGGATACTTTACAGCGGATCGCCCGTGAAATATTCATTCAGCGAGAGGTACAATGCAAACCGGGTAATAATGTACACTATCTCTGAAGGAAACTTGTCATACAGTTCAATTCCCGCCCCGATTGCCAGAACACTACTGAAAATTGAGGGAACTGTAAGCAGTATCAGAGAGGAAATCAACCGGCTCATACCCGGTAACAACATCCTTCCGACATTTGTCGAACTCGATGCCACCGAGGAAAACGACGATCCGGCAAAAAGAACCGGGCTCGAAACACTTGTAAGTGAATTCACCCTCGGAAAGACGGAAATCATAAAGAGCAGGATCCGTTTTCTGAACAGGACAACAGGAACGGCTGATCTTTTTGATGCCGGAACCGGGATTGAAGAACTTCAACCGTCGGAAGTGCTTGACAGAAAAATTGAAAACGACAATCTCGACGAAAATACCGCCCGTATGCTTAAAGAAGCATTTGCAGAATTGCTTGAGGAAGTTCTTCATAAACAGAATGAATAAGCCATGAAGATCCTGAAGCTAAGATTTGAAAACATCAACTCCCT
>JAKLIJ010000009.1 GCA_022709665.1 Bacteroidota bacterium | reverse complement strand
TTACCCCACGATCCCCAGCAAAGCATTGTTACAATGCAGAGGACAACAGCTAATGAGTAGGTTTGTGGTATGAACATCTTTTAAAATTTATAAGCTTCATTCTTTTTTGGAGCTGTTTTGAAAATGACAGCTGAAGTTATATAGACCCTGGATCCATTCGACTCAGGCCTGTTATCTCCCCTGACAACAAGTCTGACCGTATGGTCGCCGGGCTGAAGGTTTACAGCATGCCAGATGCTTTCCGTATGCTGTTGTCCGGCATAATCATAGTAAGTGTCGATAGTGCGGTGCAGCTTTCCGTCGAGGTGGACATCCGCCCTGCCGCCGTCGCGAAACCAGTTTCCTTCGAGAGAGATTCCGGTTCCGGAAAAATCAATCGATAACTCATCTCCCGCATTTCCGGAGTACATAGCCTGGCCGGGTTGCTGATTATTTCCTACTGATGCTGCACCGTGAATCTCCCATTTCCCCTTGAATTTCCATTCCTTCTTGTCAAACACTGAAATTTTTCTGTCGAAGACAAGATCAGGAAAGGATATTTCCAATGCCGGGGCAACCGGTTCCTCTTTCTTTATCAGAATCCTGCTTCCGCCGGACTTTCCTCCGGAGCGGCTGTTAAGTTCGAGTGCATACCTGTATGTTGCTTCCACGGCAGTATTGAAAGAATATGATGTGTGAATGAATGTCGAATCGGCGATTGCCCTTATCCCCTCCTGCATTTCAGGGGGAAGTCCGCTGAATCCGTTTATCACGCCAAGCACAGCCATCGCATTTGACGGATTGCAGTCGGAGTCCTGTCCGCAGCGGGTTGAGATTTCGAGTGTTTTGACCGGATCCCCATTTCCGTAAAGAAGTCCCATTACTATATAGGCGCCGTTCAGCTTTGCATCGATGTTGAATGGCGAGCCTGCTCCGCAGATATCGACATCTCCCCATTTTCCTTCGAGTTGCATCCATGCAGCGCGCCAGTCAGAGGGATACTGGTCGTGAAGTAAAATCACATCGCTGACTGCCTTGTGATAGTCGCTTTCAGGAGGAATGGAGAGAAGGGCTTTTCCGATGATATTCCTGATATCTGAATTAAAGAATGCTTCCGAATAAAGTGAAGCAACGAAAATTCCGCCATAGACGCCGTCGCCGTAATTCATTATACGGCCTATACGGTCGGCTATTTCCGAGGCAGTGGCAGGCATCCCCGGACACATGAAGCCAATGTAATCAGATTCTATCTGAAAATCAATGTCGTCAGCGTGGATATTAAATTCCGGGCTTCCCGACAGAGGGGCAAAAATGCTGTCGTGATAGTTTTTTCTGGCCTGCATGTTGGCATGCCACAACGGAAAGCCTGCAAGGGCAAACGACTCCTGGAACTTCTTTGCCGGGGCATCCATGCCGTATTTGTCCATGGCCATCAGAAATGAAAGCTGGACGTAGATGTCGTCCTGCCACAGGCTGCCTCTTATGTCGGAAGGCTTCCATTTTATTGAATCCTCATAGGTTCGGCCCTGTGCCCTGAATTCGGTAGGCGCTCCATAGGTGACGCCAATCATTTTTCCGGCCCATCCGCCGGCTATTTTATCCTTGAGGACATTTGTCTTAACCGGCGTCAGGTCCCCGGGACCGGAGCAGGAACTCAGTGCGATGAGCAGCACTGAAGTTAGAATGTGGAAGTGCTTGTGTATCATTTATTTATTAATTAATTAATTAATATCATTTCTTATCGGCAGGTACGTGCATCATTCTGTCCTCGATGAAACGTGCCATGTCAGGTACAGGCATCTTTTGAATCACATACTGGTGTTTTCCTTCAGGATCATCCTTCCATCCATTGCTGCCTGAACTGTCGACCATGATGGTACCTCTTCTGGTGTTGAAGAATCCGTCAGTGCCGTAAACGGCGATCAGGACGGCGGTTTCGTCCCAGCTCATTCTGCCGTTTTTATCTTCCTCCGACATCGGTATTGAGATCCTGAAGACATCCTTTACGGGGCTGCCGGAGACAGGCATTTTCATCACCCTGAGGCCGGTAAGAATATCTTTTCCTGTCTCGAAACCGGTAAATATTACTTCTCCCGGCCAGTTTTCAAAGACATGTTTCGATGCAAGGGAATCTATGTAAACGTTGAATTCCCTTCCCCGGGGAAAGCTTCCGGCCATGGAGACCAGTTTTGCCACTTTTGTGGCTATCAGTTCACCTCCGGACATCGGGCTGAATTCATCGGGTCCCGAACGGAGGAGGTTATTAAGGTTGGTCAGGAATCCTACTGTTATTATTGTAACACTTTTGTCAGGTTGTCCGGCAAGTATTTTCCGATATATCCTCACTGCATCTTCAGCTTCGGAAGTTGACTTTATGTCGTGGGGATAGGCGGCGACGATCGAGTCGGCCCAGTGCTGTGATGAACCAAGGTCTGGTCCATTGCCTGCAGGAGCTCCGACAGGAAGGTCAGGTCTGTTGAACCAGGTGTTTATAACATCAATTGAGGGTGCAACCAGTTCGTGCTTGTTCGAGGACAGAGTGGCCAGTATTTCAGCTTTCCCGCTGTCGGCCATGGCGTGAAGAAATGCAAGTGCTCCCACATCATCGTAATCAGGGCCAAGGTCGGTGTCGAAAATGATTTTCACCGGTTGGGAAACATCACCGGTTTTAGGTCTGGAGCAGCCTGCAATTACCAGGGCTGAAAGAGACAGCAGGAGAAGGAATTTTTTCATTGTGGAAACAATTTAGTAAAAAGGATAGTTGGCATTTCAATTTTTTATGAATCGATCTCTTTACGGTAGGGGGCTGATGACTGGGCTCCCATCCGGGTCACTGAAATCGCGGCGGCCTTGTTGGCAAACCTTACGGCATCCGTCAGGTCGCGGCCTTCACAAATGGCAACTGCAAGGGCTCCGTTGAACACATCGCCTGCTGCCGTTGTATCGAGTGCCTTGACGGGGATCACCGGGATGATCCTTGATATATTATCGGTAAGCAGGTAAGCGCCGGCGGCACCCATCGTTATGATGACGTTACGGGGTCCGCGTGATCTTAGTTTCTCAGCGCATTTTTCGGCTGATGAGGCGTCTGTTACCTTGATACCTGTCAGCAATTCAGCTTCAATCTCGTTGGGTGTAATAATATGAAGGCATTTCAGCAGTTCATTTGACAGTTGTTTGACAGGTGCAGGATTCAGAATCACCCTGTTGCCCCTGGAAAAGACCCTTTCGGCGACGAATTCCACGGTGCTTACCGGTATCTCAAGCTGCATCAGGTATACATCCGATGGATCATCTCCATAAACCTCATCATCAATATCATAAGCTGACAAAGTGCCGTTTGACCCGGGTGCAACGACGATGCAGTTCTCTCCGTCCTGGTCAACCATTATCAGGGCAATACCTGAAGGGTTTCTGGCATCCTTGACCATATATTTTGTTTCAATTCCTTCAAAATCAAAGATATGTTTTGCCTGTTCGCTGAAATAGTCGTTTCCTGTTTTTGTTACAAGTGTGACCTTACCGTTCAGGCGGGCGGCAGCCACTGCCTGGTTGGCGCCTTTTCCACCCGGATTCATGAAGAAAGTGCCTCCTATGATTGTTTCGCCCGGCGCCGGGATCTTTTTTGATTTTACCACCATGTCGGTGTTGGTACTGCCGATTACAACAATTCTGCCCATGTGAAAAAATAAATAGGTTCATGATAAACAAACCCGAAGATAAATCAATCTTTTCAAATCTCCTTTCTCAGTTTTCGGCAGGGAGGTAAAAAAGAATTCCCGGATAAGCCGTTTTCTGTCATTTTGCTATATTTATCTCAGCAAGATTTTCATTAATGACCGTCTGATGAAGAAGAATGTTTATTCACTTTTGCTGATACTTTCAGCGTTGCTCATTATTTCATCCCTTATCTCATATATTCTGGGGAACATAACCCTGATGGGCTGGCTTCTTATTGGAGGCTTTATTGCTCTTGCCACGGGCGTCAGGGGGTCGAGCCGTTTCAGGGGATTGTCGTACACCCTCTGGATCTTTACCGCAGTGGTCGTAAGCATGTTCTATCCACAGTACCTGACACATATCGGGAACTTCAAACTCAGCAGGCTTATCACACCGCTTCTTCAGCTTATAATGTTCGGAATGGGGTCGCAAATGAGCTTCAACGATTTTGCCGGGATAATTAAAATGCCCAAAGGAGTGATAATAGGGGTTGTAGCGCAGTTCACCATTATGCCTCTGGTTGCTCTTGCCATTGCCAATATCTTCAGTTTTCCTCCGGAGATAGCAGCCGGGATAATACTTATAGGATGTGTGCCAAGTGGTCTGGCTTCTAACGTAATGTCGTTCCTTGCCCGTGCGAATGTTCCTCTGGCAGTAACCCTGGCGGCAATTACCACACTTCTGTCTCCCCTGATCACACCGCTTCTTATGGAGAAACTGGCAGGCCAGTTCATCGATATAGATTTTTGGAGCATGATGCTCGACATCCTGAATATGATAATCCTTCCCATCGTGGCAGGTTTCATTTTCAACCTGTTCCTGAAGAAGGAAGCGACCGGAAAATCTAAGCTTATACAGCTCATATCCTATCCTTTAGTTATGATACTTACAGGACTGGTTTATGTAAAGGCAAAGGATGCCGGTCTTTCGCAGTTTTTAATTCAACTGTTAAAAATGCTTCTTATATTCTATCTGCTACCGATGGCAGGAGGTACTTTGTTCCTGAAGGTTTTCGGTGGGGACAAGAAGATCATGGAGAAGATACTGTCAATGGTTTCGATGGTGGGAATAGCGCTCATTGTGGCGGTGATCACTGCTTCGGGGCGCGACAGCCTGATGAGCGTGGGTGTTCTTCTGGTATGCACCAGCATACTTCACAACCTGACGGGTTACACGGTAGGTTACCTGCTCGCCTGGTTGCTGCGGATGCCTGAAAGAGACAGACGGACAATTGCTTTTGAGGTGGGGATGCAGAACGGGGGTCTGGCGTCGGGACTGGCAAACCAGATGGGAAAGCTGGCGACGGTGGGGCTGGCTCCTGCCATATTCGGGCCGTTGATGAATATAACAGGGTCGGTGCTGGCAAATTGGTGGAGGGGGAGGCCGGTGAAGGGGGAGGTTGCTTCGGCCCTGCGGGCCTCGCAATGACGGTGGTATGGGGATAAGGTTGCTTCGGCCCTGCAGGCCTCGCAATGACGGCGGACACGTTTGAATTGTTAGATTGTAAATTGATAAGATAATGAAAATCATTACGTTTGGAGAGATCATGTTAAGACTTGCTACGCCAGGACATCAGCGTTTCACGCAAGTCGAAACATATTGTGCCTCATTTGGCGGAGGGGAGGCCAATGTTGCTGTTTCGCTGGCAAACTACGGGATGGATACAGAGTTCGTAACACGGTTGCCGCTGAATGATATCGGAGAGGCGGCAATCAGGGAGCTAAGAAAACACAATGTCGGGACATCGCATATTGTACGAGGAGGGGACAGGGTCGGGATCTACTTTCTCGAGACCGGTTCAGTAGCCAGGCCAAGCAAGGTAATTTATGACCGGGCTCATTCCTCAGTTGCAGAAATCGGGCCCGGAATGATAGACTGGGAAAAAGTTCTGGAAGGAGCCGGATGGTTTCACTGGACAGGCATTACTCCTGCAATATCGGAGGGCGCCGCAGGGGAATGCCTGACTGCTGTAAAAACCGCCAGAAAGAAGGGCATCACAGTGTCGTGTGATCTGAATTACAGGAAGAACCTCTGGAAATGGGGAAAAAAGGCAGGCGAGGTTATGCCGGAGCTGGTTTCATTATGTGATATCATACTTGGAAATGAGGAAGATGCGGAGAAGGTTTTCGGCATAAAGCCTGATTCGGCTGATGTGACGGGAGGCAGGGTAAGCGCTTCCGACTATGAATCGGTGTGCAGGCAGCTTATGCAAAAGTTTCCGCATGCCAAAAAGGTGATCATCACGCTTCGCGGATCCATAAATGCGGATCATAACACCTGGTCGGGCGTACTGTTTGACGGAACAACCCTGTATGAAGCGCCTTTGTACCAGATCACCCACATTGTCGACAGGGTAGGCGGAGGCGATTCCTTTATGGGAGGTCTTATATACGGCCTGAATGCTTATCCGGGTGAGGACCGGAAAGCCCTGCATTTCGCAGTTGCCGCGTCATGCCTGAAGCACACGATACACGGGGATTTTAACCTCGTTTCGACAGCGGAGGTCGAGAATCTCATGAAAGGTGATGCATCAGGCAGGGTGGTGCGTTAACTCCACAGCCGGTCGTGTGAGCGTTTGTCGTCCCATTCGGGCGTGGGTTCAAAGAATCCCTTTGCTCTGGGATGAAGGTGTTTTTTCACCTCTTCCTCGTTCAGTTCTATCCCCAGACCGGGTGAATCGAGAGGTACATTAGCATAACCTTTTGTTACCATAGGCTGTGAGCCAGTCATTTTCACCAGGCTTTCCCACCATGGATTGTCGACGCTGTGATGCTCCAGCGCCAGGAAGTTCTGTGTAGCTGCAGCGCAGTGCACGTTGGCCATGAAGCACACCGGTGTTCCTGCCATGTGCATGGCCATCGCAACACCGCATTCTTCAGCATAATCGCCAATACGTTTTGTTTCGAGAAGTCCTCCCGATGTTGCAAGGTCGGGTTGGATAATGTCAACGGCCCGGGCATCGAGGAGTGGTTTGAATCCTCCCTTGAGCATATAAATGTCTTCACCTGTGCATGTGGGTGTTTCAAGCGCATCGGAAACCGTTCTCCATTGTTCGGTATAGAACCATGGAACCATATCCTCTAGCCATGCAAGCCTGTATTTCTCCATTGCTTTTCCGAACCGGATTGAATTATTTATGTCGAAATGTCCGAAGTGATCGGCGCAGAGAGGCATCTCATAACCTACTGCATTTCTGACCTGTTCGACGTATTCTGCAAGACCTTCGAGCCCTTTGTCGGTAATCTGCACCTGTGTGAATGGATGAAGTGTATTGCCGTATCCCATATAGGTTCTGAGATCATACTGACCAACAGCACCGTCCCAGAATTTATTGTTCACAAGCGAATCAGGCTCATTGGCAACCACATGGATCCCGAGATCCATTTTGAGCCATGTGAATCCCTGTTCTTCCACCCTTTTCTTCATAGTCTGGGCAAAGGCTGCCGGGTCATTGGCTCCCGGAGTGTCGGCATAGAGCCGGATTTTATCCCTGTACCTTCCGCCCAGCAGCTGCCATGCAGGAACTCCGTAGGCCTTGCCGCAAAGATCCCATAGGGCCATTTCGACAGCGCAGACACCTCCGCCCTGACGGCCATGGTAGCCATACTGCCTTATTATCTTGAATATCATTTCGACGTTACAGGGGTTTTGTCCCAGTATCCTGCTCTTAAGCATCAGCGCATATCTTTCATCTGCACCGTCCCTAACTTCACCAAGTCCGTAGATGCCCTGGTTTGTGTCGATTCGGATTATAGCGGTTCTCCCTACGTTTCCGACAACTGCGACCCGCATGTCGGTTATCTTCAGGTCGGAGGGACTGGAAGCACGGTTCACCTTCGAGGTGGTCTGGGCTATTGTGTCTTCAATTGACAGATGCATAAGTCCTCCGAGGGCAATACCCCCCAATGCACCCTTTTTAATGAAATTACGTCTGTCTATGTCTTTCATATTCAATTAGTTTATTTCATTTTGTCTCTTACAGTCATTGCGAGTCCCGCCTCAGCGGGACGAAGCAACCCTTTCCACTGACGCCTTACGTTGTGTGCCTTACCAGTTCCTCTCCCTGAAGTAGTTATCAAGTTCTGTTTTTGTCATCGGCAGTTTCCCGGGATAATTAATAAGCCAATTCATAAAGTCGTTTTTTATTTCTTCGGTCCACTGGCTGTCGATCTGTCCGGGTTTGTATTTTCCTTCCCTCAGCCTCAGGTGTCCGAACTCATCCCTCAATGCCGTCACTTCAGATGTAATCACAAGCTCTTCCACAAGGTGGGAAGGAATAAAAATCACTCCGAATTTCTTGGCCAGCACCACATCGCCGGGAAGTACCACGGCTCTGCCTATCCTGATCGGGGCATTTATTGAAACGAGACTCATCTGCTGGATGTAAGAAGGATCATTTCCCTTTATCCAGCCGTTGAATCCCTTTATTTCCTCAAGGCCCTCCTGGTCTCTTACAGATCCGTAGAAGATGACACCTCTCTTTGATTTTGAGTAGATTGAATTTCCAAGGTTGTCGCCGATGAGAGTGCCGTCAACTATTTTGCCATAGCTGTCGGCTACGTACACATCTCCTTCGGTAAGGACATCTATTGGCCATGAGTTGGTGCCGCCCTGCTGTGCACGGCTTTCGGCCTTTCCCTTTTCCCTGATGTATTTCTCAAGGTCGGGACGAAGCGGCATATACTGTGCGGTAACTACACGGCCGGTCATGGCTTCGTCAGCATGAATAATCTGCCAGTCGCCTTCAAACTGGTTGTTATAGCCTTTGTTACGAAGGACACCCCAGGCCTCTTCGATCGAGATATTCTTTAGTCTTTCGAGGATTGAATCGGAGACTTTCGGTCTTCCGTCAGCAAGACGTTCCCCTTTCCAATCGGGTGTAAGGGCTTTTATGTATTCTGGTGTTGAACCAACATTCTGTGAATGAGCGGCAACGAAAGACATCAACAATAACGCGGCAAGGATGGATGGTTTCTTCATGGGCTGACAGGTTTTAATTATTCAGATAAAAGTAGCAAATTCCGATTTCAATATTAAAAATGGCTGTTCCGAATTTTGATTGCCGGGAAAATTCATATATTTTGCTTTCTGAAATTTTTTAAGACAACTATCAACCTGATACGATATGAAAATGAGACTGATGACTGCCGGAATGTTGCTTTTAGTTTTACTTTCCTCATGTGCAAAGGAAAAGCCGATAGCAAAGGTAATAGATGAATCGCTTGCTTTTTCGGCTCAGCAGTATTCACTTATGGCGGGTGTGATGAAGGAAAAGCCAGGTCAGTTGCCAAGGACACTTAACGAAAAGGGGGAGTTTATAACAGCAGGGCCGGGTTGGTGGACCAGCGGGTTTTTCCCCGGGAGCCTCTGGTATCTTTATGAGTATTCGAAGGATGAGAAGTTCAGAATTGCTGCAACAGAGATGACTGCAAGGATTGAAAACGAGAAGAATAACAAGGGTACTCACGATCTCGGGTTTATGTTATTCTGCAGTTACGGGAACGGATTGAGGCTGACCGGGGAGGAGAGCTACAATGAAGTTCTTCTGACCGGAGCAAGGTCGCTAAGCACGCGATTCAGACCGAATGTTGGCTGCATCCAGTCGTGGGGAAGCAGGCCGGGCTGGCAATGTCCGGTTATTATTGACAATATGATGAACCTCGAGCTGCTTTTGTGGGCTTTCAACCATTCGGGTGATTCTTCCTTTTACAGGATAGCCGTGACACACTCGGACACAACCATTAAGAACCATTTCAGGGCAGATAACAGTTCCTATCATGTAGTGTCATATGACACCATTTCGGGGAATGTGGAAGCAAGGCAGACACATCAGGGTGCGGCTGATGAGTCAGCATGGGCCAGGGGACAGGTGTGGGGTTTGTATGGATATACGGTGATGTACAGGGAAACAGGGCTGGAGAGATATCTGGATCAGGCTGTAAAGATTGCCGATTTCCTTATCAGCCATCCGAATTTTCCTGCAGACGGTGTTCCTTACTGGGATTTCAATGCTCCAGGCATCCCGGATGCCCTCAGGGATGCTTCGGCAGCTTCTATAATGGCATCGGCTCTCATTGAACTGAGCCGCTATGCAGGTGAAGATAAATCAGCAGGATATCTTGCTGTGGCGGAACGGCAGATCCGGACACTGTCGTCGCCTGAATACAGGGCGGGAGCAGGGGAGAACGGCAATTTCATCCTTAAGCACGGGGTCGGGCATCTGCCGGGAAACAGTGAGGTGGATGTGCCTCTCACTTACGGTGATTACTATTTCATTGAGGCGCTGATGAGATATAAAGGCTTGCTGACCCCTGCTCCCTAAAGGTTCTGCACAATTTGAATAAAAGTTAATTGCGGGAATTTGACGGCCTCAAAAATCTATCATGGCTTTCATCACTCCGTCGTGATATCCGTCAACGAGATCGAAGGCTTCCTTTGTTTTTTCAAAGGGGAAGCGGTGGGTTGCCATATTGCTTATGTCTATTGTACCTTCGGACATCATTCGGATTGAATCGTCAACGCAGTTAAGCTGTCTTCTGATGAACTGAATTGAAATTTCCTTTCGTCTTGTTTTGTCTACATCCAGGGCCCACCTGTCAAACCCGGGAATTCCCACAATAACCAGCTTTCCTCCTGGTTTCAGCAGTTCAACTGCCTGATCGACAGCTTCCTGTTTTCCGCAGCACTCAAATACGATATCAAGGCCCAGAGGCTTTGATCCGATTATTTTCTTAACAATATCTTCTTTTGAAGGATTGCCGGTCCAGGAAGCTTTTTCCTTGTCTGCTATTTCAAGCCGGCGGTCAATCATATCAGTAACGTATATTGATGATGCGCCCTGGGATTTTGCAGCCAGCATAACACTCATACCTATGGGGCCGTATCCAAGTATGGCAATATCGGAATTGCCTGTATCCCCGGCTTTTTTTACAGAGTAGATTCCTATTGAAAGAGGCTCGGAGATTGCGCCATGATCGGGATTCAGATTTGCAGGGAGCGGGAAGCAGCTGTTCTCGGGCATCACTATGTATTCCGACAAAGCGCCTTCAGCCTGTCCCGGGCATCCCAGGAACCTAAGCCTGCGGCATGTATGATGCCGTCCGGCCAGGCACTGTTCGCAGGTCCCGCACCACATTGCGGGTTCAACGGCAATGATGTCGTCTTTCTTCACCCTGGTGACGGCAGATCCGGTTTCGACAACCACTCCCGCGCATTCGTGCCCTACTGTAAACGGATAACTGACAATCTGCGATCCTATCCTGCCTGATACGTAATAGTGGATATCCGATCCGCATATTCCAAGAACAAGTAAGCGGACTTTAACATCGTGAGGATCGCTGAGAACAGGGTCGGGGACCTCGCGCATTTCCATCTGCCGTATTCCGGTGAGCATCATCGCTTTCATTTTTATCAGTATTTTGTTCCGTCAAATTTATATTATTTCCGGCTGCGTCGCAAAACTGTAACGGTCTGCAGGGCTGTGGTGGTGAATTAATTTGTATATTCACTACCTGACACATCATATGCGATTCAAATAAAAATTTCACTCAAGGGCTTATGCGAAAGATATTTGGTGTTGGAGAGACTGTTCTCGATATTATTTTCAAGGATGGCCGGCCGCAGGCGGCAAAACCGGGAGGCGCCATGCTCAACAGTCTGGTATCGCTTGGAAGGGCAGGGCTTCCGGTACATTTCATAAGTGAATATGCGGATGATGATGTTGGCCGACTCATCGATTCTTTCCTCAGTTCCAACGGTGTCGGAACATCACTTGTTCATCATTACACCGATGGAAAGACAAAGCTGGCGCTTGCCTTTCTGAATGAGAGGAATGATGCAGCCTATACCTTCTATGAGAAGTACCCTGTGAAACGACTTGACCTTGAGATGCCGGTAACCGGAAGAAATGATATTTTGCTCTGCGGATCTATTTATTCGATCACAGCCGAAATCAGGGAAAAATTCACCGGTTTTGTCAGTCAGGCATTCAGCAACGGATCAATGGTTATTTATGATCCGAATTTCAGGAGCGCTCACCGTCATGAGCTTGACCGGCTCAAACCCCTGATCGTTGAAAATATGTCGAT
Source organism: Bacteroidota bacterium (assembly GCA_022709665.1). Lineage (GTDB taxonomy): Bacteria > Bacteroidota > Bacteroidia > Bacteroidales > VadinHA17 > LD21. The sequence continues at coordinate 24,332 of JAKLIJ010000009.1, read as the reverse complement.
GGCAAGTCTGGTAAGAGGTTCGGATGAGGATTTCCTGAATATCTTCGGAGCTTCAACGCCTGACGAAGCATGGGAAGCTGTAAGAAAATATTCAGGATGCCTGGTTTACACCGCCAATGCGGAAGGAGTTCATGTCAGGACTGAACGATTCAGCGGGAAATTTCCTGTTAAGAAAATAACACCGGTGAGCACGATTGGCGCCGGTGACAATTTTAATGCAGGGATGATGGCAGCCATGTTTGTAAACAAGGTTGGTCCTGACAGGCTTTCTACGATCGACGGTGAACTCTGGAAGGAGATTGTAAGTACCGGGATCGACTTTGCATCTGAAGTATGCATGAGCTATGATAATTATATTCCTCAGGAATTTGCTGAAAAGCTTAGGAAGGACTATGAGCAAAAGAATTCCGGGCAATAAAAAGGTAATTCAGTTCAGCATACTCCTGAATAGTTGTGTTTTGTCACAGGATCCCTGTCAGATGGGTTTTCCTTTTTCAAGAATGTATTTTTCAGCCTCAGAATTCCAGATATAATCGTTTGCTGCCACCAGAGCATGAAGTCCGGCATAGAACGGATCTGTTTTTCCCAATTCGCCAAGTTTGTACAGCGAAACAAGGGGCATAGAAATATTTGTGTAAATAAGCTTTTTACCGCCTGGAATCCGAGGAAGGCTGAGAGTGGTTTCAGGTACGGCATCGAGACCGCCCACGTGGGTGATCATCACTGCTGGGTTTATCCTTCCGGCCGACATCAGTCTGAGTGATTCCCGCATATCGTCGGTGTTTCCTCCCGATGTTCCAACCAGATGTGTAAAAGCGTAATGTACGTTGTAAAAATTCAGTTCAGCCTTGAATTCGGTGTTTGTAGGGCCGGCAAAGAAGTTAAGGCATCCGTCGAAACCGAGTATTGCATCTCCCTGTTCAACGACCTGTCGGACCGGAGCAAAAACAAACACATCATCGTAGCCTTTGTTATCTGTCAGTTCCCTCAGATGTTTTACAGGATCGGTAGTTCCGGCTGTGTTAACATAAACGAGACGAACACCTTCTGCGAGAGCTTCTTCGGGCGGAAACAGGCAGGCGGCTCTTGCAAGCCTCGAATCGTCAATATCGGTAACTACCATCAGTCCCGGCTTTCTGTCCTGGTGAAGAGCATAATCGATGGCGCCGAGTCCCATAGGGCCGACACCTGCAAGTATTGCAAGGTTTCCGCCTTCCTTTATTCCCATGACATGGTTGTAGGTTCCGGGAGGGACATGATAGCTGGCATTAAAAGCGCCGACGATGCATGACATCGGTTCAGATAATGAAGCCGGGTAGAAAGCTTTTCCTTCATAAGGGAGGAGGCAGTCGGCTTCCATCACTATGTCGGGAATTATGATATGGGTGGCGTCGCCTCCAATATACCTGTAGGAGTAACCGGGAGCGTCGAGAGTTCCCATATGAGCCATCGCAGGCTGGATTGAGAATTTTTGCCCCGGTTTGAACTTATGCTGCCATTTTCTTCCCACTTCAAGAATAACACCGGAAAACTCATGTCCGATCATTGTGGGATTGACTGCAATATCATCGGGCACCCTTTTGTGTTCCGCACCCTGAAGGGCGGCTTTGTGCGATGACATGCAAATGCTGTCGGAGATCACCTGTGCAAGGATTTCATCATCCTGCATCGGGGGAAGGTCAAACTCCTCGAGTCTGAGGTCTTTCTTTCCGTAAATACGTACTGCTTTCGTTTTCATGATTTTCGTTTTTACCTCTAAATCCCCCGGGACTTGAAGACATCACGGGTGATTCAAACCCGGATGTGTGGGGACAAATTTAACTCAGCATTACCTGTCCGCCTGTTACCGGGACTGCCTGTCCGGTCTCATATTCCTGGTCTATGATGTATAACATTGCCTTTACCACGTCTTCGAGCCTGCATCCCCGCTTGAGAGGGACCTGTTCCTCGTAATGTTTTTTTACATCATCTATGGTTTTGGCACCCGGAACCTTACCTGTTCTCAGATACTGAACAAAAAGTCCGTTATGCGGGTCGGACCAAAGTGGTCCTTCGTAGAAATTTCCGGGGCAGATTGAGTTAACCTTTATTCTGAACGGAGCAAGTTCGAGTGCAAATGACTGGGTAAGGCCTATCCCTCCGAATTTTGTGCCTGCATAGGCAAAGTTCCTGTTGCTGCCTCTTAGTCCGGATTTCGAATTTATCTGTATTATGTCGCTGAAATACTCAGGTTTTTCCTGGTTCTGGATTTTCATTATCTCCGAAGCATATTTTGCGCAATAGAAGTAGCCGCTGTAGTTTATGTTTGTCGTTTTTGCAAAGGTTTCAGGGTCCATTTCGTCGAGGCTTCCTGCCCTGAGCACTCCGGCGTTGCTTACCATCAGATCGAGCCCGCCGAAAGCGCTGACAGTCTTTTCAACGAGGTTCCTTACTGATTCGGCATCCGAAACATCCGTACGGACAAAGAGAGCCCTGTTTTTGAATTCAGAAGAATTCAGGCTGCTAACGAATGATTTTCCGGTTTCTTCATTCAGATCGGCTACCACTACGTTCACATTCATTTTGAAAAGAGCTTCAGCTATTCCTGCTCCGAATCCCTGGGCTCCTCCTGTAACAACAGCAATTTTCTGATGCATCCTGCTGTTTTTTACACCGGTACCGGATACTTTTCTCCTGTAGTTTTCGACCTCCCATTTGTCAATAAATTCAGTCTGATCGGGAGTAAGGGTTTTTGTACCCCCGCAAAGTGAAGAGTAATGGCAGACTTTTATCATGTCATCATAGACATCAAGAACGGCGTCGGCCGATGCAACAGATTCATCGACAGCCAGGATGCCGCAGTTTTTTATTACAATTACTTTCGGCAGAAATCCGTATTCGGCCAGGAAGCGCGGAAGCTGGGTTCTTGCCGATTCAAGGATTCTTTCTGCGGTTGAAGATTGTTCGATGTACAGGTATCTTGTTTTGCAATAAACTATTATATCGGGTGTCAGAGGAAGGGAGATTTTGTGAAATTCTGTCTGGCTCTGAGAATAACCTGATATCAAAGTGGTGTTACGATACCTTATAACTCTGGGATTTCCATCGGAAAGAAGCATCCTCAGTGCCGGCGTAATCTTTGAGAGAACAGGGTTATACGGGAGTTCCTCAATCTCATCTGTTTTTCCGATGTAGCCGGAGATGGCAGCAAGAATATCCTCGTAAATTTTTTTCACTTCAGCTGCAGAATCGGCGCTTACGAATGATCCGTGGTTTTCAAGCAGGATTATATGAGGATCGGACTGAAAATTAGCTCTGAATTTTACAATCTCCGATTCAAGTTTCTTGAAGAGGGTATAGCCCGGATCGATATATGGCACGAAAAGCGCTTTATCCCCGAAAAGCTGCATTACAATATTCCTTGCGTTTCTGCTGCACAGGATGCCGTTGATAAGGGTAGGGTGGAGGTGGACTACAAATTTATACCTTATCAGATCGTGAAGGGAAGTTTCTACCGAGGGTCTTTTGCTCTGACCCTGGTCGATTATGCTTTTGAAAAGGTCATTTTTTACCTGTTCTTCTCTTATTGATGAATCGTCTGAATACTGCTTTTCAGAGATCAGGCGGAGTTTTTCCCTGTCGAGGGCTACCAGACCTTCTTCGCCCAGTGTTGCGAGGGATTGTCCGCTTGCCTTGATCCATATGGTTTGCGGGTCCTTGAATGAAGTATTTCCTCCTCCGGCGATGACATAGGCTTTATTGTTTCCATAGTATCTGGATATTTCAACAAGTTCAGCAATTTCAGGTTTCATGTTATTAGTTTTTTGAAAGGAAGAATTCAATTACAAGTTTCCCGAGGTAGGTCAGTTCTCTTTTCTGGTCGAAGCTGGGTTTCCCGTCCTGGAGTACATAGCCCTGCATACCCTTTGCCCTGAGGTACTGATGAGCGGCAATAACACAAACGCCTTCCCATGAAATCTGCTTGAGGTCGTTGCTGAGCTGCTGGTTTCCTTTTGCCGTGACGGCAAGAGGCATAAGATCGGGAGTGTTGTGTTCGGTTCCGAAGGTAACTATGAAGTTCCTCTCATGGAAAAAATGAACAAAATCGCTAAGGATTGAAAGGCTGTTTCTTGACGGGATGAGTTCGATGCAGGGTATTTTTAAATCTGACAATGTTTTTTGGAGCTTCTCCCAGTCTTTTTCAAACTCGGTGTAGTTTCCGGCTGCATCATCAAGCAAAACAGGATAGCAGGGTATTCCACCTGCTTTAAGGATGATCTTAATAATAGCAGGAAGATTCAGAAACGAATCCTCATCTTCCATGACAAAGGCCGCCCCGCCGCTTTTCAGGAGATTTGAGCGTATCTCGTTCTCTACAAGAGCAGGAAGGGCAGGATCGGCATTTGATTTTTTCCCTCCATACATCTTACTGTAGAGATTCACCTGGTCGGCCGGATCGGGATAGTTTTCGGTTACCAGAGTTCTGAGAGCCTTTGCCAGGTGTCGTTCACGCACCATGTCGCGGGCATGCCGGGCTTTTATCTTATCATAAGAAAGGACCAGGGCGGGATTAAGCGGTTCTGTGATCCCGTTAAGCTTTGAAATCATGGCTTTCATCTGGTTCTGACTTTCCCTGATGACCGATTTCAGCTTTATCTTGTTCATGAAGCCCGGATTAAAGGGATTATCTAAACCCTTTCCGCAGAAATATATCCTTCCCGGATTGTTTGGATCATTAATTCTGATTCCTTTTTTCTGTTCCTCCTTCAGCAGGCCAATGAATTCAATATTGAAGATAGGGAACACCCTGTTGCTCAGTGATCTGCTGCTGAATTCGGAAAATCCGTCGGCGACAAAGAAATCGTTGATCCCCAGAGCAGCAATGTTTTCGTTTCTCGCCATGGAGAAGATCGTTTCCATGTCGGGAAAGGAACTGAATGAGTAAGGAGTGTGGATATGGGCATTTACTTCCCTGAATTCCGGAAGATGGTTATTTGAAAGTTTTTTCCGGATTTCTTCGGGGGCAGGGTAGTCAGTCAGGAAGTTTTTCACTACTATCTAAAATTTAAGGTAAAATCACAAAACATTATCAGCCCGAAGCTGCCGGCTGTCCGGACGGGCAATTTCCTTATGCCGGTTACTGCAGGCTGACTCAATTGAAATGCAGGTTTACTATACCAGATCAATGATACCGTTAAGGATATACTGAGGCTGGTAAGGGAAATTATTTACTTCTTCTCTTGAAGTAATGCCGCTGAGAACCAGAAGAGTGTCCAATTCCGACTCGAGTCCGCATCTGACATCAGTATCCATCCTGTCGCCGATTACAATTGTATCCTCTCTGTTGACCATTAGTTTTTTAAGAGCTATCCTCATCATAAGCGGGTTTGGTTTGCCCACGAAATAGGCTTTCTTTCCGGTTGCTATTTCGATGGGAGCAATAAGCGCCTTTGTAGAGGGAATTATTCCGTTTTCCACTGGTCCGCTGATATCAGGATTTGCGCCGATCAGCCTGGCTCCCCTGAGAACCAGGTTGACGGCTGTCCGGATATTTTCAAAGTTATAGTTTCGCGTATCTCCGACAACCACATAGTCGGGATTCACATTGTTTATTGTATATCCGAAGCTGTACATTGCGTGGATCAGGCCGGCGTCACCAATTATAAAAGCGCTTCCATTGGGTTTCTGGCTGGCAAGGAATCCGGCGGTAGCAAGTGCGCTGGTGTAAAAATGTTCTTCTCCGACATCCAATCCAAGTCTCATGAGTTTTTCGTGAAGCTCCCTGGGTGATCTTTCGCTTGAATTAGTAAGAAAGAGGAACTTTTTTCCTGAATCCTCGAGCCATTTAAGGAATTCAGGTATGCCCGGAAGCAGTTTGTTCCCATGGTAGATCACACCATCCATGTCAATTATAAACCCCGATTTGGCTTTTATTTTCCCGACGATGTTTTCCATTACTGATAAGATGAAATGTGCTGCAAAGATACAAAAAGCCTTATACGCCTTCGCTGTTAAGTTTCAAAGTCTTTTGCAGTGAAAGGTCAGTTGTGCTCTTATATCCTTTCAGGGGTATTATTTTTTCATGTATGGCATCCAGGATCCATGAAGGCTGAGGGAAGAAATAATTCTCCATTTCATGTGCCGGGATGATCCAGTTGCGAGCCCCAACAACAACAGGAGGTGCATCGAGGTCATCGAATGCGAGTTCAGTGATCGTCTGGGCCATTTCCTTCAGAAAGGATCCTCTGGATGATGCGTCGCTTGCCAGGACTATCCTGCCTGTTTTTCTCACCGATTCCAGGACAGGTTCGTAATTGAATGGTACAAGGGTTCTTGCGTCGATTATTTCGGCTTTCATCCCATAGCTCTTTTCGAGTGTTTCGGCAGCTTTCAGGGCCGGGTACAATGTGGCGCCGATTGTAAGTATAGTGATGTCGCTACCTGATTTTTTAATATCAGGCTCACCGATTGGTATTTCGTAATAGCCATCGGGTACTCCCGCAGTGTGGAACATCTCCCCAATGTCGTAGATCCTCTGACTCTCGAAGAAAATCACGGGATCGGTTCCCTGAAGGGCGCTATTCATAAGTCCCTTAGCATCGTAGGGTGTTGCAGGGAAGATTACTTTAAGTCCGGGTATATGTGCAACCAGCGATGACCAGTCCTGGGAATGCTGTGCGCCGTACTTTGAACCTACTGAAACCCTGATGATCACAGGCATTTTTATGAGATTTCCGCTCATCGCCTGCCATTTGGGAAGCTGGTTGAAAACTTCATCCCCTGCTCGTCCAAGGAAATCGCAGTACATTATTTCAGCTATGACCCTTCCCCCGCACATACCATAACCTATGGCCGTACCCACGATAGCACCTTCTGAGATAGGTGAATTGAAAAGGCGGTTGTAAGGAAGCGCTTCTGTCAGTCCGCGATAGACTGCGAAGGCTCCTCCCCAGTCGCGGTTTTCCTCACCCCATGCAGCCAGCGTGGGGTCTTTGTAGAAACGGTCGATGATAGCTTCGAAAAGCCCGTCGCGAAGCTGATAGGTTCTTGCCTTTGACACCGGTTTACCTTCCCTGTCGAGGTGGAATCTTTCCTTTGTCTTAAGCGATTTCACCCTGGGATTTTCATCCATGGGGATCAGCACTTCAGGCGTTCCCTCCGACATCCTGTCGACTGACTGGTTTGAGAACATCATCTTCCCGATTTCGTCGGGATCTGAATCAAGGTCAAGTCTTGGAGATATCTCGTCGTTTACGGCAAGCCTGAGAATATGGGACATAAGTTCCGTTGCTTCCTCTCTTATTTCATCGAGCTGGTATGCAGTTGCAATTCCGGCTTCTGTCAGTTTCTGGCCATAGGCTATTATTGAATCTTCTTTCTGCCATGCTTCAATTTCTTCTTTCGACCTGTATGATGAAGCGTCGGAAGGGGAGTGCCCGCTTATTCTGTAGGTAAGGGTATCGAGAAGGACAGGTCCTTTTTTCTGTCGGATGATTTCCATTTTTCTTCTGAAAGCATCGATCACGGCCAGGGGGTTATAACCGTCGACTCTTTCAGCGTGCATCATTTCGGGATTCACTCCGGCTCCAATCCTGGCCAGTATTCCGTATCCCATTGTTTCACCCATTGTCTGGCCTCCCATTCCGTAGAGGTTGTTCATGAAGTTGAATATTAGAGGCAGTCCTCCGTTGAATTCACCTTCCCAGAGTGTTTTGTACTGGTCCATTGTAGCGAATGAGATACCTTCCCAGACAGGTCCGCAGCCCATCGAAGCATCACCTATGTTACAGACAACCAGTCCGGATTTTCTGTTTATCTTCTTGTATAGCGCTGCTCCCACTGAAATATCGCCCGATCCACCCACTATCGCATTGTTTGGATAGATGCCAAAAGGGGTGAAGAAGGCGTGCATGGAGCCGCCCAGACCTTTGTTGAAGCCGTTGGCTCTGGCAAAAATTTCAGCAAGGGCTCCATAAAGAAGAAAATGTTTTGCGAGAATCCTTACGGAACCTGTAAAGTCCTTTTCAACCACTTTGAGAGCCCTGCCTCCGAAATAGTCTTTCATGATAGTGTAGAGCTCATCTTCGCCCAGCCTTGTAATTGCAGAAAGACCTTTTGCCAGGATTTCCCCATGACTTCTGTGGGATCCGAAAATATAGTCATCGATTCCCAGGTTGTAAGCCATTCCGACGGCAGCTGCCTCCTGTCCGATCGAGAGATGAGCAGGTCCCGGGTGATTGTAAGGTATTCCCCTGTATTCATTGGTGGTCTTTATAAGGTTAAGCATTGTCTCAAATTCCCTTATTATAACCATATCGTGGTAGATCCTCAAAAAATCGTCATGACTGAAATGTTGTTTTTCCTCTTCAATAGATTTTGAGTACTGGTTTACCGGGATCTTCCCGAATTCGATGAAACGTGGTCGGCGAACTTCTTCCGGACTGATATACTGACTTTTTGGCATGTTAAAAGGTTTTGTGTTAATGTTGTTCAATACTTGAAATTTTCTATCTCTTCCTTGATTTCCTTCAGGAACAATGTAGCCGGACCGCCGTCGACAGCTCTGTGGTCGTAGGTAAGGGAAAGGCCGATAAAAGGAACAAATCCGAAAGTGTTATTTCCCAGGTCGGCAGGCCTGTGTATTATTGTACACACTCCCAGTATTGCGCACTGTGGCAGATTAATTACGGGTGTAAACATTTCGACACCATAATTTCCGAGGTTTGAGACCGTGATTGAGGCAGAAGTGCTCTGGATCAGTTCAGGGCTGATGTTACCCTTTCTGCATGCTTCGGCGGCAGCTTTCAGCGCCTGGGAGAGCTGCGGGAGATCCATAAGGTCGGCATTCCTGACCGCAGGTACCATAAGTCCTCTGGGGGTGTCGACGGCCATGCCAAGGTTTACCCTGTTGAACAGCCTGATGGAATCGCCCAGGAAGTGGGCATTTACTCCAGGGTGTTTAGAGATGGCTTTTATCACGCACCAGCATATTATGTCGTTGATTGTGATGTCATGTCTTTCCGTTCCGTTTTTGAGTTCTTCCTTGATTTTTCTCCTTGCTTCAAGAACATTGCGAACGTCTGCACTCATATGGTGGGTGAGTTGGGCGGATTCGCGGAGCGATGAATGCATGGCTTTGGCTATCAGCCTTCTTACATTTGACAGAGGCTGGTCGGTGAATTCTTCACCGGGGGTCTTTGTTTCGGCAGCGGAAGCTGGCGGGGCTGCAACCGGAGTAAGGTCTGGCGCCTTGGACTTTCCTGAAAGGACCTCTTCGATGTCGCCGCACATTATCCTGCCGTTTGGTCCTGATCCCATAACCCGGCTGTAATCCAGTCTGTTCTTTTCGGCAAAACGTTTTGCCCTCGGAGAGATTCTTACTCTGCGGTCATCCGGGACGGCCGGTTTAGTTGCTTCCGGCTCTGGTACTGCTGAGACAGGTACCTGCCCCTGGTCAGATCCGGACGTCCCGATAGCATCGCCGGCAGGCGGATTGCCTGATGTTTCAATCATTTCGCCGGGTTCGCCAATAAAAGCCACATTGACCAGCACCGGAACCTCAGCTCCGTCGTCATAAAGGATTTCAAGAAGAGTGCCGTCGGCAGGGGATTCAACATCGAATGCCGCCTTATCGGTTTCGTAGGAGAACAGGATGTCGCCTGTTTTAACCGTTTCGCCCTTTTTTCTGAACCATTTCGTTATTATGCAGGTCTCAACCGATTGACCCTGCCTGGGCATGATTACTGCAATTGCCATCTTGAGTATAATGGATTAATGTTGTTATTCGCGGTTATTCAGGCAGTAAAAAGGAATCTGCTTGAAGCCGCAATACTTGTTATAATAAGTTGAACAATTTAAAAATGAACTTGTTTTGAAAGCATTTATTTTAATGATGTTACAAAAGTAACAAAAAAACTTGTATTGACAAGTAATTATTATTATATTTACAAAAAAATAATGCTGATGAATTCCGGCGCTTCAATACCTCAACACAGGAAGCTGTATGAGATACTTCGCAGGCATATAACAGAGGGGATTTATGCGGAGGGTGATCTTCTTCCGTCGGAAAATGAATTATGCAGGCTGTACGGGATGACCCGTCCGACGGTCAGGCAGTCGCTGGCCGGTCTGGCCAATGACGGTTACATAAGGAAGCATCAGGGAAAGGGAAGCATAGTACAGCTTCCGCCCAGAGATATAGGGATATTGTCGGTATCGGGTACCACATCAGCGGTGGGGAACCGGAATCTGAAGACAAGGATCATAGTTAAGCCTGTATTGATTCAGTGGCCCGGAGAATTCATGTTTGCGCTTACTGAGCTGGAAAAGGAGTCGGGTTGTATTTATATGGAAAGGCTCAGGCTTCTGGATGCGGCGCCAATATTTTATGACATAAGTTATCTGGCCAACATAGGTCTGCCGCGCATAACTGCCAGGAAGTTTGAGAACAAGTCGCTCTTTGAGATACTCAGGGAGCATTATAAGGTTGAGATAAAAGGGGGAGAGCAAAGGATACGTGCCATTTCGCCATCACCAAGGATCAGAAAATTTCTGAAGCTTGAGTCCGGTCAGCCTGTTTTGCATCTGGAGAGGAGAATGGTGACCAACATTGAAGGTCTGTTTCTCTATTCCTCCATATTTTGCAACACCGGGAAATACTCTGTTTTCGGGAGATTCTGATAATTGACAGGCTGTTTGGTTTAAATCTGTTAATTTTGAAAATCAGCGGGACATTTTCGTCCTTGTGTCTTCGTGGCAAAGAGATTAAATGTCACCGGGGTGCTAAGGCTCAATGAATGTTAAACATATTAATCTGAACATCCCGGGAAGAGTGTAAAAAAAGATTATTTTTATGGGGCTAAAAAAAATACAAGTGCATTAAACAATAAACAGTAATAATCCTTAATTTAAATCAACCAATGAAAGAACAGAGTAAACAATGGTCCAGGCGCCGGTTTCTGGGTTCTGCAGCCATCGGTATGGCAGGAATTGCAGTAATACCGGCATTTACAACATCGTGCAAAGGAAAGAAAAAAGTTGTCAGTCAGGAAAATGAGGGTGATATTTCGCTTGGGTTTATCGGGCTTGGGCAGCAGGCTATGTTTTTGCTTAGCGGCTTTTTGCAGGTTCCGGGAGTGAAAGTGGTTGCCGGGTGTGATGTTTATGGCATCAAGCGCAAACGTTTTGAGAAGAGGGTTACCGATTTTTATACGGGAGCAGGCAAGGAGTTCAAGGTTGACACCTATGAGAAGTACCAGGATGTTCTTTCGAGGGAGGACATAGATGCAGTGGTAATTGCTGTACCGGATCACAATCATGCGATGATAGCAATTGCTGCCTGTAAGGCAGGTAAGGATGTTTATCTTGAGAAGCCCATGACACTTACAATAAAGGAAGGTCAGGAGTTGAAGAAGGCAGTCAGGCAGTACAACAGGGTACTTGCAGTGGGGAGCCAGCAAAGATCGGATGAAGGATTTCAGCATGCGGTCAAGCTTGTTCAGACAGGAGCTCTTGGCAAGATCTCGAAGGTGAATGCTTATGTTGGTGCACCGCCGACTCCCTATAATCTTCCGGAGGAGCCGGTCCCTGCTGATCTGAACTGGGATTTGTGGCTAGGGCCGCTTCCTGCCACCATTCATTTCAACAATCAGCTCGATCCTCCCATTTCATTAGATCCGGAGAAGAATGAAGAGATATGGGGTGCATGGCGCTGGTACAAGGAGATGGGAGGAGGGTTCACCACCGACTGGGGAGCTCATATGTTCGACATTGCCCAGTGGGGGCTTGGAATGGATAAGAACGGTCCGGTTGAGATATCACCGATAGGCGACGGAACGGAATTTATGTCATTCAAATATGCAAACGGGGTAATTATGACATCAGAGCCTTTCGATGATAAGCTCACCAAAGGAGTCAAGTTCTGGGGAGAGAATGGCTGGATTGAGGTTGCAAGGGGTTACTTTAACGCATCCGATCCCAAGTTCAATCCACCGGCTTCGGCAACGGCAGCTGAGGATGGTCCTTATGAAACAAGGATACCTCATCAGGTCAACTTCATCGAGTGTGTCAGATCGCGTCAGGATCCTGTTGCCTCGGTTGATATTGGTCACAGCAGCTGTACAGTCTGTAATCTTGGAAATATTGCATGTGATCTGAAGAGGACAATCAAGTGGGATCCGGCAACAGAGACATTTATAGATGATGTTGACGGCGAGGCGGCCAAAAGGCTGCATTATGAGTACAGGAGTCCCTGGACTCTTCTTTGATTCTCCCTTACCCGGGATATCGCTGATGATGTCCAGGCGAACCTAAAAAAAAGAGGCTGTGTACACACAGCCTCTTTTAATATTAACCGAGTAAAGTTTTAAATTTTTTTTACTCTGACAGCAACAGGACCTTTTTCTCTTATCTCGACTTCAAACTCAACCGCCTGTCCTGTTTCAAGTTCGGTATGCGGAGATTCCAGTCCCGACCTGTGGATAAAAATATCCTTCTGGTCTTCTGTCTGGAGGAATCCGTACCCTTTGATCCTGTCATACCATTTAACGGTGCCTTTCATAGTTCTGAGTTTTTCTATCTGTAATGGTCTCTTCTGTCACCGCCTCCTCTGCGGTCGTTATCTCCGCCGCGGAAATCTCTTCTGCGTTCGGGTCTTTCAATTGACTCGTTAACAATAATTTTTCTGCCCTGTATTTCAAAGCCATTAAGTTCCTCAATAGCTTTCTTAGCTTCAGCTTCGTTAGGCATTTCAACGAAACCAAATCCTTTACTTTTACCGGAGTATTTGTCGAAGATGATCTTTGCAGATCCTACTTCGCCGTACCCTTCAAATAATTCCTTAAGGTCAGCTTCACTCATTTTGAAGTTGATGCTTCCAACGTAAATGTTCATAATTCAATAATTAAGTAAATAAAACAGTAGCAAAGGTCATATTTATTTTTGAAATCTGAAAATAAAAATTAACAATGCAGATTAAACAAAGCAGCCAGGAAAATGTTCGCTTATTATTTTTTTATCCGGATGTAGATATGTTTTATGTGCTGCTGGCCGGATTCTCTCTCATCTATTTCAAAATCAAGGGATCTGATCATCGGTGTGAGTTTAGTGAAACCGTAGTTTCGAGGATCGAAGTCGGGCTGTTTTTTCAGAATCAGGTTTCCGACATCTCCCAGATAAGCCCATCCTGTTTCATCCGCAAGGTCGGAAATTGAAGAGGCAATGAGGCGTCTGGCTCTTTTTATCTGGTTTTGCTGCTCGTTATCGTCGTTTTTTTGCCTGCTGTCAGCGGGTTTTTCCTTTTTCTTCTTTGGAGCTGCAGTTTCAGGCTGAACTGCGGTATTGATAATCTCGAGATAAATAAATTTATCGCAGGCTACAATGAAAGACTCCGGGGTTTTTCGCTCACCTATCCCGATCACTTTCATTCCGGCTTCCCTGAGTCTTGTGGCGAGACGAGTGAAATCGCTGTCGCTTGATACCAGGCAGAATCCGTCAATTTTGCCTGAGTACAGAATATCCATTGCATCGATTATCATTGCCGAGTCGGTTGCGTTTTTGCCCCGGGTATAGCTGTATTGCTGAACGGGAGTAATCGCATTTTCAAGGAGTACAGATTTCCATCCGGCAACTGTGGGTTTGGTCCAGTCGCCATAGATCCTTTTGAATGTCGGGGTACCGTACTTTGCTATTTCCTCGAGCATCCCCCTTACGTTGCTGTAGGGGACATTGTCGGCATCAATGAGAACAGCCAGTCTGAGATCATTTATTGTCTGCATGGTCGCTATCAATATTGTCGGCAAGTTATTCTTTTTTCTCTTTGGCGTTTGCAGATAGATGGGATTTTTATAATTTGTGCCGGATTCCCGGTGTTATTTTTTACGGGAAAAACATGCCCTTAATGAAGCTATCTGATGAAGTTCTTGCGATCACAGCGGTATTTGCCGTTCTTCTGCTTTTTTCCCTTTATTATTATAGTGCCGGCAGGAAATTTATAGACGACTGGCTTCTGAAGCCTGTCTTTCCATCAATTTCCAGGGCTGTCGCCGGCTTTTTATCCTTCAAGTTGTCGGGAATACTGTTCACAGGAGTTGTGCCGCTTGTTTATTTTCTGTGGATACTCAGGCTCTCTCCCGGTCGGGTGGGTCTTATTGCAGGGAAGACCTGGGAATACTGGTATCTGATATTCATACTGGTACTGATAACACTTGTAATTTCCTTTTACTCATCGAAAAGCCCTCAGATAAGAGCGCGGTCTCCTGAACTGAGGATCAGGGATTGGTATCCGGTGCATATTATCCTTTCGGCTGCCATATGGGTGATCTATCTGCTTGGCTATGAATTTCTTTTCAGGGGAGCGCTCTGGTTTTTGTGCGCAGATGCCTTTGGATTCTGGCCGGCATTGATTATCAATGTTACCCTTTATTCACTGGTTCACCTGCCACAGGGTATGAAAATGGCGGTCGGTACCATCCCTGTTGGTATCTTATTCTGCCTGCTCAGCAGTTTAACAGGATCCTTTCTTCCTGCATTCATAGTACACAGCTTTATAGCAGTGTCAACTGAAATCTTCTCCCTTTATCACGAACCTGATGTAAGGCTTCATTAATCGACAACCGACTATGAAAGTATTTATTACCGGCGGCACCGGTTTCATTGGTGCGAGACTGACAGAGAGACTCATTGAAAAAGATCATGATGTTATTATGCTTGCAAGGAATCCGTCAATGGTACCCTATGCAGGGAACGACAGGGTTACAATAATCAAAGGCGATCTTTCGGACAGCGAGTTGCTCAGGAAAGGCATGGAGTCGTGTGACTGGGTTTTTCACATGGCAGCATATGCAAAACCCTCCTTCAAGGATCCTTCGGTTGTTACGTCAGTAAATATAGACGGGACAGTAAATGTTTTTGAAGCTGCCCTGGCGTCAGGAGTGAAGAAGGTGGTTTTTACCTCTACCGGCGGTACTATGGGCTACTCGCGTGACGGGAAGCCTGTCTGTGAAGAAAGTAACAAAAATCCTGAGCTGCAGACCCTTTATGAAAGGACTAAAGCCGAAGCTGAGAAAATTGCTGTCGACTTTCTTTCAAGAGGGCTCGAAGTGGTTATCGTCAATCCTACACGCGTTTATGGACCCGGAAGGCTTTCCGAAAGCAATTCCGTTACAAGGATAATAAAATTATATATGTCGGGCACGTGGAGGATCAATCCCGGAAACGGCAAATCAATAGGTAATTACGTTTTTGTGGATGATGTTGCAGAGGGACACATTCTGGCTGCAATGCATGGAAGGGGAGGAGAGCGTTACATACTCGGGGGCGAGAATCATTCGTTCAACAGCCTGTTTAATATTATCGGGCAGGTGACAGGCAATGTAAGAAATCTGGTCAGGCTGCCTGAAGGACTTATGAGAGCCATAGTCGGGACAATAACATTTATCTCAGGCCTGCTACGGGTGTCTCCTCCCATAACCGGAGATTTTATCAACAAGTATCTGAAAGACTGGATTATGACCAGTGAAAAAGCAGAGAGGGAACTGGGCTATCAGATTACACCCCTTTCTGAAGGAGTCACATCAACCGTTGAATGGCTAAAAAAAATGAAGGATGGAAAAGACAACTAACTGCTTTGCAGTTGTTACCGGAGCGAGTATGGGAATTGGAAGAGCAATAGCTGAGGAGCTTGCTTCAAGGAAGCATGGTCTGGTTCTGAATTCTCTTCCCGGGCAGGGTCTTGGCGATCTCTGCCGGAAACTGGAATCAGATCATGGTGTTACTGTTTATTGCGCTGAAGGTGACCTGGCGAAGGATGACGGTCCGGAGACATTATATGAATTTGTAAGGAATAAAAATCTGGAAGTAGATATACTTGTCAACAATGCAGGAATAGGTTTTGAGGGTCCGGTGGAAGGATATACACAAAAGCAGACAGACCTTATGCTTATGCTTAACGTGAGGGCGGTTACCATTCTTACAACGCTTTTTATGCCCGAGCTTAAAAAACATGATCGGTCCTATGTTCTTAACCTGAGCAGTTTCGGGTGTTATCTTCCAACAGCATATAAAAGCATATACCTTGCAACAAAGTCGTATATCTTTTATTTCACCAGGGCTATTGGTTCCGAGCTTATAGGATCTGGTGTCAGGACCTGCGTGGCAGTTCCGTCGGCAGTCAGGACGAATATTAACACCCGTGACAGGATTGAAAGAAATGGCTGGTTCTCAAAGAAGTCAGCTCTTGAGCCGGAGGAGGTTGCCGCTATTGTGATCAGGGGGATGCTCAGGGGAAGGAGTGTGATTCTTCCCGGAAAATTATCGGGTTTGTTCTTCGGTCTGGGGATGTTCCTTCCTGAGGGTATTATGATGTGGATGACAAGGAGGATCTTCCGGAATTACAAACAGGGTTGGGTTGAAGCCTGACGAAGCGGCTAAGGTCCGTTGAGCGAAAAAAATTATCCTGACAAAGAAGAATATTATTAAATTTGCACGATTCTCTAAAACTTCAGTTAAAAATTTCAATTATGGGAAAAGGTGATAAGAAATCAAGGAGAGGTAAGATCATACTTGGTACCTTTGGAGTAAGACGGCCCAGGAAAATAGCGGACAAGAGCAGCAAGACCGTTAAACCGGATGAAGGGAAAAAGGAAAAGAAATTATTAAAGGACACGAAGGAAGTTCCTGTTTCCAGGGAGTCCAGACCTGTCAGACCTGCAAAGGAAGAAGCTGAACCCGTAGTGAAAGAGGCAAAGACTGAAAAGGAAAGCCCAAAGCATACTCCAAAGGCAAAGGCAGTTACAGAGACTATGGTATCAGGTCCGGAAGCCGAAGCAGCTGAGAAAAAAGAACCAAAAGCCGCCAGACCGTCCAAAGAGAAAAAAGAGGCAAAACCTAAAAAGGAAAAGGCAGACTGAATTATCTTTTGATTATCAGTGATTTATAATCATCGGGGGTGATTTTTGCATTCACAATGACGGGCTTTTTAACTGCAAGCGCCATTCTGACTGCATTTTTCATTGTTTCTTCCGAGTCGGCGGATAAAATGCTGATCCCCATAAATTTGTCTGTTTCAAAAAGATCCCCTTCATAAAGGCAGGTTCCGTAATCAGGCAGGTCATGCCATGATTGTTTGAGTTTTATCAGGTTCAGTTCGCCGTCGGAAAGTACCACGGTTATTACAGGAAGCTTGTATCTTTTTGCAGTTATGATTTCTCCTGCGTTCATAAGGAAGCCTCCGTCGCCGGTCACACAAACCACAGTTGATTCCGGTGATGAAAGGCAGGCTGCAAGTGCTGCGGGAAGACCGAATCCCATTCCTGACCAGCCGTTTGTAATTATCATATTCTGCTTTCCGAAGGTATTCCAGTACTGTCCTGCGAGATGAAGGTGTGACCCCACATCAAAAGTTACAATGGAGTCGGCAGGGATCTCTTCCCTGAGTATGCTGAAAGCCGCCACTGGTCCGAAATGACCTCTTAATCCACGGAATACGGAATCCATTTTATTTCTTACTGATTCAATTTTTAGCTGGTTGAACTCCAGCTTTCTTTCATGGAGGCATTCCAGAATTTCAAACCATTCACCGGGCCTGCCCGTGTATCTTGAAAATCTCTTCACAGTTGGCAGGTCGGTTTCCTTAGTGGTAAATTCCAGAAGGGGAACATCAGGCATCCATGATTCGTAATTATACTCCACCGGATCATAACCAAGGCCAATTACCAGATCAATGTCGTTCAGGATATCGTCAAGGCAATTGCTTAAGGCATGAAAAAGGACTCCGGCATAGCAGGGATGGTCTTCGGGAAGGATCCCTTTTGCCATCGGAGTCAGAACGACCGGGATTTTTGTCTGACTCAGGAATCTTGAGAGCCTTGATCCGACTGAGTATCTGGCGGCATTAAGACCAACAGCGATTACAGGATTCACACACTTTTCGAGCAAGTCCCTTACCTTTTGGATGTCGGAGGGCCGGCTTACCGCCGGGGATTCAGGTATGAACCTGGAGCTTTCGGATGCTTCCATTGTTGCAATATCAGAAGGCAGGCCCAGATGAATTGGTCCGGGCAATTCATCGGTACACATAGAAAGGGCTTTGCAGAGGACTTCGGAAGCATTCAGGTGATTTACCCTGAATGTGGCTTTTGTGAGAGGCAGGAACAGTTTCTGATGGTCAATATTCATCTGTGTTGTTCGGCCAACCATGGTATCATCCATCTCACTCGTGAGTATTATGACCGGAGATCTGTCGAGAAGAGCTCCTCCCGCACCGGAAGCCAGATTCACCGCACCCGGGCCGAAAGTAGCATGGCACACTCCGGGGATGCCGGTCAGTCTGCCGGTTACACTGGCCATAACTCCTGCAGAAGATTCATGAGATGTAAGTATGAATTTTATTCCGGACTTCCTGAAAGCTTCCATATAATGAATGGAAGGACCGCCGGGGATTCCGAACACAAACCTTACACCGGCATCTGATAGTATATCTGCAATTTGTTCAGCAACAGTCATATCTCAATGATTCATCCGGCACAAAGCTATCAAATTAATCAAGCAGGTGTGCCGCATGGCAAATTACATTATTTTTATAGGCTTCAATATATACATAAACCGGATTTTATTATGACTATTAGCAGACTTATTCTGGCAGCTATACTCTTAGTTTTTTCAGTATCCGACTCATTATCCCAGATTT
Organism: Bacteroidota bacterium; assembly: GCA_022709665.1. GTDB lineage: Bacteria > Bacteroidota > Bacteroidia > Bacteroidales > VadinHA17 > LD21. The sequence goes on along the minus strand of JAKLIJ010000009.1, from coordinate 5,668 downwards.
CGCCTGATGTTTACAATAAAGCGGACTCACTGGTACGGATCACGGCTAACAAGGTTTATTATGGTAATGTAAAGCCTGTCTGGATAGGCAAAACCAACAGCTTTCTCTATGAAAATCTTACTCCGTCAGGAACGGAATTCATAATTGTTGACGCAGGGAAGCTTACAAGAAAGAAAGCTTTCAATCAGGAAAGATTCGCAGAATCGCTGGGAAAAGAAGCCGGCAAAAAAATCGATGCAGGCAAGCTGCCCATTAGAAATCTGGTGTTTTCTGACAGGCTTTCAGGTTTTGCCTTTAACTTTGAAGGATACAACTGGATATGCAATTTGAGGGACTACAATGTAAGCAGGAGGGAAAAAGTCACCGAGCGTGCAATGAGAAGCGGCTGGGACTGGGGTTTCAGGGAAGAGCTTACAAATGACACCGTAAAATCGCCTGACGGGAAATGGATAGCTTTCATAAAAAACTTTAATGTATATGTCAGGGAAGCTGATGTTAAGGATAGGAATGAGTTCCGGCTGAGTTACGACGGTGCACTTGGTGAATACTACTCATCCTATATGAGGTGGTCGCCTGATTCGAAGAAACTTATGGCCTACCGGGTAAAGCCGGCAGAGAAGCACATGATCCATTACATCCAGTCTTCGCCTGAAGATCAGCTTCAACCTAAGCATTATTCATACGAGTATCAGAAACCAGGCGATGCGGTACCGCAGAAGTATCCCCAGTTGTTTGATGTCATGTTAAAAAAACATATTAAAGTTGATGAAAGCCTTATCCCGAATCAGTATTCAATAAACAATATAAAGTGGAGCAGGAACAGTGAGTTTTTCACCTTTGAATACAACAGGCGGGGACACCAGCAATATGATATAATAAAGGTTGATGCCGTTTCGGGAGATACAAAGGTTATCATTGATGAGAAATCCGCCACTTTCATCGATTACAGCGGCAAGAATTACAGGTACGACATAGAGGAGACCTCAGAAATAATATGGGCCTCCGAGAGGGATGGCTGGAACCACCTGTATCTCTACGATTCGTCATCGGGAGAGCTGAAAAACCAGATCACATCCGGATCATGGGTGGTAAGGGATGTGGATTATGTTGACGAGAAGAACCGGCAGATCATTTTTCAGGCCAGCGGAAGGGAAGAGGGCGATCCGTACTTCATATATTACTACCGGATCAATTTTGACGGGTCGGGACTGAAACTGCTGACAGAGGGGCAAGGGACTCATGATGCAAGTTTTTCACCTGATCACAGCTGCTTTGTCGATACGTGGTCGACGATAAACACTGCCCCTGTTACTGTTCTGAGAAGGGCTGATGACGGTACCTTGCTGATGGAAGTAGAGAAAGCTGACATTTCGGAACTCCTTGGTACCGGGATCAGGCTTCCGGAGGTATTTGTTTCCAAAGGCAGGGACGGAGTGACAGACATCTGGGGGATTATTATCAGGCCTACTGATTTTGATCCATCAAAAAAATACCCGGTTATAGAAGATATTTATGCAGGGCCTCACAGCAGTTTTGTTCCGAAGAGTTTCAGAGGACAGGCTACAGGAATGCATCAGCTTGCAGAACTCGGGTTTATCGTGGTGAAGATAGACGGAATGGGAACATCAAACCGTTCCAAAGCCTTTCATGATGTCTGCTGGAAGAACATAAAGGATGCAGGTTTCCCCGACAGGATACTGTGGATAAGAGCAGCGGCTCAAAAATATCCTTATATGGACCTTGAGAGGATAGGGGTTTACGGAACTTCCGCAGGAGGCCAGAACGCTGCCGGGGCGGTTTTGTTTCATCCTGATTTTTATAAGGTTGCAGTAGCATCCTGTGGTTGTCACGACAACAGAATGGACAAGATGTGGTGGAATGAAGCCTGGATGGGCTGGCCGGTCGGAGTGGAGTACTCCGAATCATCAAATATTGACAATGCATGGAGGCTCAGGGGGAAGCTTCTGCTGCTGAACGGAGAAATGGACTACAATGTTGATCCCTCATCAACAACCCAGCTGGTAAATGCACTGGTAAAGGCGGGCAAAGATTTTGAATATGTGCTTCTTCCAGGGGCAGGGCACACAAGCGGAGGTGTATACGGGGAGCGGAAGCGCAGGGATTTTTTTGTCAGGAATCTTCTGGGGCTTGATCCGCCAGACTGGAACATGACCGGGAAATAATTTTTTTTTCTGATATTTGCGGCCTGATCATTTCAAGTGTACAGTAAAAGAAATACTATATTCTGGGCGGTTATTGCTTGTCTTTTGTGGTCGACTGCCTATGCAGGTATAAAGCTCGGGCTTCAATATGATACTCCGCTGCATTTTGCAGGAGTGAGGTTTATGATTTCTGGTCTTATGCTCCTGCCGTTTACAGTCAGACCCTCTGCTTACATCAGGATGATAAGGGAGAATTACAAAGTGGTTCTTTCTGTTATGGTTCTTCAGACCCTTATGAATTATTCCCTTTTTTATCTCGGCATGGATCTCGTGCCGGGCGCCCTGGGCGCTGTTATTGTAGGATCCCAGCCTCTTGTTACTGCAGTTGTTGCAGCCATGATGCATGATGAGGAAAGGCTTACCAGAAGCAAGATAATTACCATAATAGTCGGGATTTCAGGAGTAATACTTATAAGTGCTGGGAGACAGGCATTCAGGATAGGGACAGCCATTGAGTTTCTGGGTGTTATTCTTATCCTTGGGGCGAACATAGCCACAGCAGTAAGCAATGTGGTCGTATCTTTGAAAAGCAAAGGGATGAATCCTGTTGTACTGAGTTCCTTTTCACTGGGGATAGGAGGATTGATACTTTACCTGGTATCCATTCCTGTGGAAGGCACAGCAAGGGTTCACAGGCCTTTTCTGTATTGGGCCGATCTTGCCTGGCTTAGTTTTATGTCTGCTTTTGCATTCTCATTATGGTTTAAACTGCTTCAAAGGCCGGGAGTAAAGGTCTCGGAACTTAACCTGTGGAAATTCATCATTCCTGTGGTGGGAGCCATCCTCAGCTGGATGCTTGTTCCCGGCGAAAAACCGGAGATGCTTACTATTGCAGGAATGATGATAATTACCCTTTCACTTGTAATGTTTTTTGTTACTTCAGGAAAATCTGCCTCACTAAGCATTAAAGCCGATGAAAGAAAAACTTAAAGCCCTTCTCCTGTATGCTTTTTTCTGGCTGGTTTTTTTCTTCGCCGCCAGGTTAATTTTTCTGCTCGGTAATTTCAGTAATTCATCAGAGCTGGGATTAAGAGTCCTTTCAGGGACCTTTGGTCATGGAATCCTGCTCGATATTTCAGCCACTGCCTATATTCTTTCAATTCCCATGCTTGTTCTTCTTCCTTCAATATGGATAAGGGGAGAATGGTTCAGGTATTTTATGAAAGCCTACACATGGATTATCCTTCTGATCTGCTCGCTTATCGTAGTGGGGGACGTTGTTTTATACTCTTTCTGGAGATTCAGGATGGATTACACCCCATTACTGTATCTCGACACACCCGGTGAAGCAGCAGCTTCAGTTTCAAACCTGCAGATAGCCGGATTTGTTTTTGTTGTTGTTCTATTGACTGTAATTTTCGGACTTCTTTACAACAAATTCATAGACAGGCAATTTACCGACAGGGGTATAAGCAGGTTCAGGTTTCCTTTAACCATTGCCTTTCTGGTGCTGCTGGGATCGCTAATAATACCGATAAGGGGAGGGGTGGGGCTTGCTCCTGTTAATGCAGGCTCTGTATACTTCTCAGACAACCTGTTTGCAAATCACAGCGCCGTGAATGTTGTCTGGAATGTTGGCAGTTCATGGTTTAACAGAAAACCATCGGTCAATCCGTATACTTTTGGAGATCCTGACAGGTCTATGGCAATAAGGGATTCACTTACCGTAAAAACGGGGGATCCGGAAATCGTGCTTAACACCGCAAACCCGAATATTCTTGTTGTTATCCTTGAGAGTTTCGGGAATTTTCTTGTCGGGTCCCTGGGAGGTGACACTGCCACCACTCCCAACCTTAACAGACTGTCGGAGGAGGGCTTGCTGTTCACAAGGTTTTATGCATCGGGCAACAGGACAGACAAGGCGCTTCCGGCAATACTAAGCGGCTATCCGGCACAGCCGGCAGTTTCAATAATTAAAGAGCCGCGAAAAACCCAGTCCATGTCGAGCCTGGTGAAGATATTAAATGAAAACGGATACGTCAGTTCATTCTGGTATGGGGGAGATATCAACTTTGCCAATATAAACTCCTACCTTATCAACTCCGGATTCAGTCAGATAATAAACAAGGAGGACTTTTCCCCCGAATTCTACAATTCAAAGTGGGGGGTGCATGACCATGTGCTGTTCAATACCCTTCGCGATTCTATGGCAGTGATGGAGGAACCATTCTTCAGGGTAGTTCTGACACTTTCGAGTCATGAGCCTTTTGACGTACCGATGGAACCGGTTTTTGAAGGCAGGGACGAGCTTAGCCGGTTCAGGAATTCAGTTTATTACACTGACAGGGCTCTTGGTAATTTCATCGACTGGGCGAAGACCACCGAATGGTGGAAAAAGACCCTTGTAATTCTGGTAGCCGATCATTGCAGGCTTAGTTATCCTGAGGATCTTGTTTATTCCGAGAATGTTTTCAGGATCCCCATGCTCTGGCTTGGAGGCGCTGTTCAAAATCCGGGTACCAGGGTAGACAGGATTGGTTCGCAGGTGGATATTCCGCTGGTCCTTGCAAATCAGATGGGACTCAGCGCAGAATTCCCGTTCTCGAAGGATTTTCTTTCAGAAGGATCCCCTGAATTTGCCTTCTATGTTTACAATGAGGGATTTGGGTTTATTACAGACAGTTCAAAGGTTATTTATGACCATAAGCTGGGGCAAGCTGTTTTAAGCGAGGGAATTAATCCTGGACGCAACCTGAAGCTTGGAAAGGCCTTCCTTCAGGTCTTGTATGATGACTATATGAAAAGATAGAATTCCTGAGATCGACAGCAGGGGCATAAATTCTTAATTCTTGAAGAATCGCTGAAAGCGTTCTTTCCCGGTCACAGTTCGGAGTCAGAGTTGTTCAAACTCAATTTCTTCATCATCGCGAACCTCCACTATCTTTCCGTTTTCGCATTTGATGGTTCTGGCACTGAATTTTTTGACAATGGTATAGTTGTGGGTGGCTATTATCACAGCTCTTCCTGTCGTGCTGATGTCCCTCAGAAGACGAATAATGCCTTCTGAAGTCTCCGGATCGAGGTTTCCGGTAGGTTCATCAGCGAGAATTATTTCAGGGTCATTGAGAAGGGCACGGCCTATGACAACTCTTTGCTGTTCTCCTCCGGAAAGCTGGTGAGGCATTTTGTATCCCTTCAGGCTTAATCCTACCTTTTCGAGCACTTCATTGATCCTCTTATCTATGTCTTCCCTGTTCTTCCACCCGGTTGCTCTCAGGACGAATTCCAGGTTTTCGTTCACAGGCCTGTCGATCAGGAGCTGGAAGTCCTGGAAAACGATTCCTATTTTTCTGCGAAGGTAAGGTATCTCCCCTGATCTGATTTGCGACAGGTTATAGCCGGCAACCATGCCTGTGCCTTCCTTCAGGGGAAGCTGAACATTCAGGGTTTTGATAAGACTGGTTTTCCCGCTTCCGACTTTTCCGACAAGATAAACGAATTCACCT
>JAKLIJ010000089.1 GCA_022709665.1 Bacteroidota bacterium | reverse complement strand
ATAAATGCAGATATGCTGGAGATATGGACCGATACGGACGGGTTTATGACCGCCGATCCGAGAAAGGTTGAAAAAGCATACGCTATTGAGTCTCTTACATATTCGGAAGCTATCGAATTGTCGCATTTCGGTGCAAAAGTAATTTACACTCCCACACTGAGGCCGGTCTACAAAAAAATGATCCCGGTTGCAATCAAGAATTCCTACAATCCCGGGGCCAGGGGGACCATGATAAGCAGCAAACCATCAAACGGCAGCAGGAGCCCGATCAAAGGCATATCTTCAATTGATCATATCGACCTGATAACCCTTCAGGGACCTTCAATGGTGGGTGTCTCAGGCATATCAATGAGGCTTTTCGGATCGCTGGCAAGGAAAAATGTAAGCATCATCCTTATAACTCAGGCCTCGTCGGAATACTCGATAACCTTCGCTGTCAATCCTCCTGATTCAAAACTGGCAGTTGAAGCCATCAACCAGGAATTTGAAAGGGAGATAACTTTCCGGAAGGAGCTTAAGATAGTTCTCGAAAAGGATCTGTCGATAATAGCCATTGTGGGAGAAAAAATGAAGAACACACCGGGCATATCTGCAATCCTCTTCAGGTCGCTGGGAAGAAACGGGATAAACGTTATTGCCACTGCCCAGGGCTCATCCGAACTCAATATTTCAGTAGTAATACGAAATGACAGGCTCAGAAAAGCTCTCAATGTAATCCATGACGGATTTTTCCTGTCAAAATACAAAGAACTGCACCTGTTCATAGCCGGGACAGGTTTCGTAGGATCAAGTCTCGTGAAACAGCTTTGCAAACAACAACAGACTCTTCTCCGGGAATATAATCTTAACGTTAATCTCCTTGGGCTTATCAACTCAAGAAAAATGCTGCTTTCAGGAAAAGCAATTCCACTTGAGAAATGCAGGGAAGCTCTTGACGCCGATGGAGAAAAAAGTGACATCAATGCCTTTTTTGAACATTTTACAAAACTCAACCTGAGGAATTCGGTTTTTGTCGACTGCACTGCAAACGCCGTGGTGGCACAAACCTATGGCAGAGCACTCGAAAACTATGTTTCGGTGGTTACGGCAAGCAAGATAGCCTGCGCATCCGATTACTCCTATTACCACATGCTCAAGACCATGGCTTCCGACAGAGGTGTCCGTTTTATGTATGAGACCACTGTGGGTGCAGGACTGCCTGTTATCAAAACCATAAACGACCTTGTCGTGAGCGGCGACAAGATACTTAAGATTGAAGCGGTGCTTTCAGGCACCCTGAATTTTGTATTCAACACCATTGGTCCCGACATGCCGTTGAGCCGTACTATCAGGATGGCTAAGGAAAGAGGCATATCGGAACCCGATCCAAGGATCGATCTCAGCGGAATCGATGTCGTTCGCAAAATTCTCATCCTCTCGCGCGAAGCCGGTTATACATTAGAAATGAAAGATGTCTCTGTTGAAAACTTTCTGCCTGCCGATTGCTTCGAGGGCGACCTTGACAGCTTCTACGAAAAAGTGGAAAAATATGATGCCGGGTTTGAAAAACAACGTCAGGAACTGGTCAGGCTGAACAAAAAATGGAGGTTCTTTGCAACCATGGAAAACGGCAAAGCCAGGGTGGGACTGATCTCTGTCGACTCAGGCCATCCTACCTTTGATCTTGAGGGAAGCAACAATATTGTACTTCTCACTACGGAAAGGTACAAGGAACTGCCGATGGTGATCAAGGGATACGGCGCCGGAGCTGATGTGACCGCTGCCGGAGTTTTCGCCGACATAATGAGAGTTGTTAATGTATAATTCAGGAAATTGGGAACAGGGAAATCATATTATTCCACAAATCTAAGGTCGCCGGCAGCTTCTTTCAAGGATGCTCTCCTAAAAGGGCTGGCTCCCGACGGAGGTCTTTACATGCCAGGTGAACTTCCGGTTTTCGGACAGGAAGACCTCCTGGAATTCTCAACTCTCTCCTACTCCGAACTGGCATCAAGGATTATTGCAGCTATTACCGGTGATGAGATCGGAATCGATGAACTGAAGAATATATGCAATTCAATATACACATTCGGTTTACCTCTCGAGCCCGTAAAGGCCAGGCAGTACATTATGCGTCTCGACCAGGGGCCTACCGCATCGTTCAAGGATTTTGCTGCGCTGCTTATGGGGAGACTGATGCAATACTTCCTCGGAAAGGAAAGAAGGGAAATAACAATACTAACCGCAACATCGGGAGATACAGGAAGCGCCGTTGCAAATGCATTCCACGGACTTGAAAGTATAAATGTAATCATACTTTACCCGGCCAATGAAGTAACAGGATTGCAACGTAAACAGATGACAACTCTCGGCGGCAATATCAGGGTCATCGCAATCGACGGAAAATTTGACGATTGTCAGCGACTTGTAAAGGAAGCTTTCATGGATCCGTCTTTGGCCGGACTCAACCTGTCATCCGCCAATTCAATAAACATCGGAAGACTCCTTCCGCAGTCGGTGTACTATTTTTATGCCTGGTCGCGCATTTCCACCGGTACGGAAAGCAAATGCATCTTCAGCGTCCCTTCAGGCAATTTCGGCAATCTTGCAGGAGGAATTATGGCAGCTAAGATGGGACTTCCCGTCAGGAGGTTCGTTATAGCCACAAATGAAAACAATGAAGTGCCGCTTTTTCTGAAGAACGATGAATATCATCCCATCTCACCATCTGTAAACTGCATTTCAAGTGCAATGAATGTAGGGCACCCAAGTAATCTGGCAAGGATAATCGGATTGTACGGAGGAAGAATGGATGAAAAGGGAATTATTCACGTTATGCCTGATATGAAGGCTTTGAGGCATGATTTCTTCGCTACATCCATTTCTGATGAGATGACAAGGAAAACCATAAGGGATTTTTACTCAGAACACGGCAAATTGCTCGAACCTCATGGAGCAGTTGCCTGGGCCGGGCTGGAGGAAGCCGTCGCAGTTCATCCCGAATACAATGATGAATTGTCCTTTGCAATTGAGACTGCACATCCGGCAAAATTCCGTGAGGAAATCAAATCAATTCTAAATATTGAGCCGGAACTTCCTGAATCGCTAAGGGAGGCAGAATCGAAAAGCGAAGAATTTTTATCTTTAGAGAATAATTACGATGAGCTTCGAAGGATAATATTTGAAATTGTTTAAAACAAAATATTGCATAAGATGTACATACTTTGCAGTGATCTTGAAGGTGTTCTCGTTCCCGAAGTCTGGATAAACGTGGCAAGATGGACCGGGATCGAGGAACTCAAACTTACCACGCGGGATATAAGCGATTACAATGCTCTCATGAAGAGACGGCTGGAGATATTGAAACAGCATGGGATTACTATTAATGATATTCAGAAAGTCATCTCCCTGCTTGAGCTGATGCCGGGAGCTCTTGATTTTGTCAACTGGCTTCACGGGAAAGTCCAGATGGTAGTTGTTTCAGATACTTTCAGGGAGTTTGCCGACCCGCTTCTTGAAAAAATGGGGTGGCCCGTTCTTTTCTGCCACCATCTCACAATCGACAGGGAAGGCAACATTACCGACTTCAACCTTAGGCAGAATGAAGCAAAACGAAGAGTGGTTGAAGCCCTGCAGAACCTTAATTTCAAAGTAATAGCAGTTGGTGATTCATACAATGACATCTCAATGCTGCGCAAGGCAGAACATGGAATATTATACCGCCCCCCGCAGAATGTAATTGACGACAACAAGGACATCAGGGTGGTAAACTCCTATTCCCAGCTCAAAAATGCCATCTCAGGGATACTTGAATCTTAATACTGCTGGCCTGAAAGCTTAAAAGTCAATCAGAATTACTTCATATTTCTGATCCTTACCTCAATGCCGGTTCCTTTCAGCAGACCGGCAAGCTTGTCTGTATCTGTGTCACCGAAATGATAAGGATAGAGAATCCCGGGTCTGAAAGCTTTTGCTGCATCAGCTACCATTTCAGGCGTCATCGTATAAGGCAGATTCATTGGCAGGAAAGCCACATCAATGTCTTTAAGGGCTTTCATTTCGGGTGTGTTTTCTGTGTCGCCCGCAGCATAGAACCGCTTGTCGCCTATCGTAAGGATATACCCGTTGCCAACTCCCTTTGGATGAAAAGGTGAACCCTTCGATCGTTCATTTACTAAATTGTAGGCAGCGACCGCTTCAATCTTTATCCCGGCTGCAGTCCGTACATCACCCGGCTTCATTACCTGAGACCAGGGAACCTTTTCTGCTGAGGCCGCATTGCCGAACATCACTGTCAATGTTTTTTTCAGTTTCTTAATAAGGGAGGTGTCGAGATGATCATAATGCTCGTGGGTTACAAGTATCAGGTCAGCTTCCGGAAGCTTTTCATAACTGCCTGAACTTCTCACCGGATCTATATGAATTACATATCCGCCTGTCCTGAACATAAGGGATCCATGTCCAATAAAGAAAATTTCGACATCACCTGCCGAAGTGCTTATCCTGTCAACTTCGGTCTGATTCTGTGAGAAATTCGGAACAGTCATGGCTGTGAGTATTAGTGTAGAAAATAGTTGTATGGCTTTCATTGTTTTCAGCGTTATGCTCTGTTAGATGTTTCACAATCCGAATATACAAATATTTGACCAATTCTTCATTTGGGAAATGACCAGTTTGGTCAGAAACTGTAAACCTTCCGGCGCGAATTTTGTTGATATGTAGTAAAAGGCTGTTAATCAAAAATTAATTTATGGATTTAGTTGGTACAGAATTTTTAAATATCTTTCAGCCAGAATTTGGGTTAAGGTGTTAAATATTTAACATTGTTTCATTTAGGGAAAAGTAAGCTGACCGGTGTTCTGGCTGGTTTTCTGTTATTGTCATTTCAATCACGGGCACAGACGGGAGACAGTTTCACATACCGGTTCAGCGGCAATTTACAGGACAAACCTGTAATTGCCGGAGAGGGTACTATTGTTATAAATTACAGCCTCCCCGAACTGGCTATCGACAATTTTTCCGGTGAGAACGGTGTATTTTATCGTCTTTCTGCTCCCGGACATACAAAAACAGTTGATCCGGGAAAACCGGAGCTGCCGGTTTTCAGCCGTCTTGTTTCAATTCCGCATGAAGCAGGATACAGGATCAGGATAACTGATGTAGTTTCCACAAAAATCACCCCCTCAGGTAAAAACATACGCGGTAAGCTTTTCCCGGCCCAACCTGGCGAGATAAAGCAGGATCGGAACCGGAAACCGGTTTTTGTAATCGACAGGAAGAGTTATAAATCCGGAAATGTTATTGATACTGATACAGTCAGGATTGAACCTGTAGGACGCATGAGGGGGAATGACCTTTCAACACTGATCATTTCACCCGTGAGGTACAATCCTTCATCCAATTCTCTTGAAGTAATTACATCAATGAAAATTGAGATTACTTTCCCGGGAGGCGGAGCTGCCTATGCCAAATCGTCAACAGCGCCGGAATCACCTCTTTTTGCCGACGCTCTTGAAAAAGGAGTTCTCAATTATTATCCGGGTGAGATCATAAACGGTTATTCTGATGAACCGGTTGAAATGATCATTGTAACTGACACTTCCTACAAGAAAGTACTGGAACCCTTTTTCCGCTGGAAAAGACAGAAGGGTTACAAACTGAACATTCTTTATTACGGTGAAGGCCTGGCCGGCAGCCATTTCTCCGAGCTGAAGGAATCTATTTCAAGTATTTACACATCATCACTTGCTGACGGACATCCTCCGGAATACCTTCTTATAATCGGGGATGTGTCAAAGATACCCTATTATGGAACAGGAAATGTAACCGACATGTACTACGGTGAGTTTGATGGCAACGGAGATTTCCTTCCCGATATGTATATAGGAAGGATCCCGGCCAGGGATACTGCTTCTGTAAGGACGGTTGTCAGCAAAATAGTTGAATACGAAAAACACATGTTTGCCGACACAAACCGCTTTCAATCCAATGCCATGGCTCTTGCAGGAAAGGATGCCACCTATTCGAATTATATGAACGGTCAGGTCAGGTATGCAGTAAACAACTACCTCACTCCGGTCAACAGGATAAATGAATACCATTTCTATTATCCGGATGGATTCACCAAAAAGGATTCAGTGATGAAGCTTATTTCCGGCGGAGTTTCGTTTATTAATTATTCAGGTCACGGAACTTCGGCCGGATGGCTGCACATCGATATCAAATCGCCCGATATAAAGAACCTTTCAAACAAGAGCATGTATCCTTTTATTATAAGCAATGCATGCCGTACGGCTCAGTTCAACGACACGGCATCATTCGGAAATAAAATGCTTGTCTCCCGTGACAAAGGTGCAATTGGTTTCATTGGATGTACAAACGACTCTTACTGGGATGAGGATTTTACCTGGGCGGTCGGACCCGGAACTCCTGGCGACAACCCGAAATATTCCGAAACCGGCCTGGGGGCGCTCGACAGATTGTTCCATACTCATGGTGAACTCCCCTCCGACTGGTACATTACCATGGGGCAGATCAACTATGCGGGAAATCTGGCCGTAAGCTCAACTTCTTCACTTAAAAAGAAATACTACTGGGAAACTTATGCTGTGCTGGGCGATCCGAGTCTTATGCCTGTTATCGGTACTCCACTCATTTTCGACATTTCACTTCCTGATTCACTGCCCAGGGGCATCACTTCCTGGTCACTTACTGTCGATCCGTTTTCCTATGTTGCCGTTTCAGATTTTGAAAACCTCCTGGACGCATCTCATGCAAGCCCGTCGGGCGCTGTGAAACTTGATTTTCCTGCCTTTTCAGGCGACTCATGTCTGGTGGTGATAAGTGGCCAGAACCGGATCCCTGTTATTAAAACCATCTACTTTTCCAACCCCGGTCAGGCTTATGTAAATCTTTCATCGTCATCCATAAATGATTCCGGAGAGAATAATAACGGAATTGTCGATTTCGGAGAGAGCTTCTATCTCAGACTCAAAATTGCCAACCTGGGACTATCCGGAATTACAAATCTCACCGCATCAATCAGCTCCGATTCCGAATGGATCACCATCAACAACAATAGCGCCCTTATCCCTTCATTACCCGGAAAATCTGAAATAACTCTCGATAATTCACTTCTTCTGACACTCGATGAAAAAGTGCCCGACAGGGGTATTGTAACTGTTGACCTGACTCTCAAGGATAATTTAACCGAGAAAAAATTCAGGATCGATATAACAATCCATGCACCGAGACTGGAAATAATAAACTGCATCATTGATGATTCAGTTCTTGGCAACAACAATGCTTCAGCTGAACCCGGAGAAAGCTTTAACCTGGTATTCCAGGTGCGAAATCTTGGAACCAGCAGTACATCAGGACAGTTTTTCGTTAATCCTCAGGGAGGGAAACTTGAAATCATTGACAGCAACATAAAATCAGGAACCTTGCACTTCGGGACAACTTCAGAAATCCATGTTGTAGCAAAACTCTCAGAATCATCCTACTATGGTGAATATATCTCACTGAAATCTGTTCTGGATTGTTCTCCGTTTATTGTCAACAGGGATTTCATCCTCAGGGCAGGAAAAGTAAGGGAGAGTTTTGAGTCATCATCTTTCAGGGTGTTTCCATGGATCAATATCAGCGAATATCCCTGGCTTATTACCCCGACCGGTGCATTCGATGGTGTTATTTCGGCAAGGTCAGGCTCCATAAGCCATAACGCATCTTCAACACTCATTATGAGGACTGAATTTCCAGAAGCTGATACCCTTAAGTTTTATACAAGAGTGTCTTCCGAGCTGAATTATGATTATATGCATTTCTCAGTAAATGGAAAAGAGATACTAAGAAGGTCGGGTGAAACAGGCTGGGAGAATATTAAAGTGCCGGTGGAAGCCGGACTAAATATGCTTGAATGGACTTATAAAAAGGACAACTCTGTTTCACAGGGCGCTGACGCAGCCTGGATTGACCTCATCGACTTTTCAGGCGCTTCTGTTGTTAATTACATAAAAAGGGACCTTGAAGTTGCCCGTATTATAAGCCCGCTTCAAAAAGATGTTTTCGGACAGGAGATCGTATCCGTAAAAGTGCTAAACCCTGGAAGGGACACAATAAATGGTTTCAGTCTCGCATATTCCGTTAACAACAGACAACCCGTGATTCAGCAATTCAAGGATGTGATTCTTCCTTTTCAGGATTCGGTTGCTGTAGAGTTTGAAAGAAGGGCCGATCTTGACCTGAGCGGCACCTATGACATTATTGTATACGGTTACGATAATACTGATGATTACCTTTCGAACGACACCTTAAGCGTAAGCCTGGTGAACACGGAGGTAAATGAGTCTGCGATGCTTTTCCCGAATCCCTTCTCCGACCGGCTGAACATAATCATCAATTCAAAGACCGACAGGGCCGTAAGAGTGTCCCTTACAGACGCATCAGGCAAACAGGTTATTTCAACCAGAGAGTCCATTACAGCCGGTGAGAATCAGATTACAATAAACACCAGCCAACTTAGTCCCGGAATGTATATTGTACATATCAACGGACCAAACGCTCCCAGAGCTTACTCCTTGATCAAGATAAAACGCTGAATAACAGCAGGCACCTGGACTGATCAAAAAAAAGACAGGGAAACCGCTATGGATTACCCTGTCCCGAATAAATGAAAAAGCTGTAATAAACTACAGTTCCTTGATTTTAATATTCCTGAACCACACGTCATTTCCATGGTCCTGGAGACCAATGTAACCTTCTTTTGCAGGATCAACGAACTTTGGCCAATCCTTGAATTTTGAACTGGCTACCATGGTTTTCCATGCATCGGTCCAGAGATGGAATTCAACA
>JAKLIJ010000088.1 GCA_022709665.1 Bacteroidota bacterium | reverse complement strand
CTGAATGCGGCTGGATACCAAAATGTGTACAATGTGCTGTAAGCCTTACCTACCATAAAGGAATCTCAAGAATGGTCTGCCATTATTGCGGATTTTCAACTGCCATCCCGGCTCAATGCGGAAACTGTGGCTCTCCAGGACTTCAAACCCGCGGATTCGGCACAGAAAAAATTGAGGACGAAATAAAGATAGTGTTTCCTTCAGCCAGGGTGGCGAGAATGGACCAGGATACAACCAGGGGAAAAAACTCCTTCGAAAGGATATTGAGATCCCTTGAAGAAGGTCAGACCGACATACTGATCGGAACCCAGATGATCTCGAAAGGACTCGATATTGAGAACCTGACCGTTGTGGGTATTCTGAACGCCGATAATCTTCTTAACTTCCCTGATTTCAGGGCTCATGAAAGGAGTTTTCAGCTTATGGAACAGGTCAGCGGGAGAGCCGGAAGAAGAAAAAAACCCGGGACAGTAGTTATACAGACCTCCGATCCTGGTCACAGGATGATAAGGCTGGTCCTGAATCACGACTACAGGAATATGTTCAGGATACAGATGGAAGAGAGAAAGGCATTCAACTACCCGCCTTTCTGCAGAATGATCAGGATTAGCGTTAAACACCGCGACAGATCGCTGCTCAACACTTTTTCAGATTTTCTGGCCCGCGACCTGAAGTGTGAGTTCGGCAAACGTGTCCTGGGTCCTGAGTTCCCTCCTGTTTCCCAGGTCCAACTGTGGTACATCAAAAACCTGCTTGTCAAGCTCGATAAGGAAAAACCGGCTTCTCAACCCAAAATGTATATTTCCGAAGCGATTGACCGGCTGCTGAAGGAGAAGGGAGCTTCATCGCTCAGGATCTCGGTCGATGTAGATCCCTATTGATCGGAAGCCTCAGATATTACTGTAAACTTTAAGCAATTCCCTTACATTGTTGTCGACACTCCATTTGTCAAGTATAGTCTTGCGGATCACCTCACGATCGGGTAAGGAGTTCCCCGAAACTACATCGCTGAGGATACGGCTAAGAGCTGCAACATCATCAACCGGAAAGAGATAACCGTTAAGGCCATGCTGTATTACACTGTCATGTATCCCTGTCGCTCCGGTGGCAACAGTGATAACCCCGCATGCCATAGCCTCGAGACAGACAAGGGAAAATCCTTCGGAAACAGATGGTATTATAACAACCGAACTTGCCCTGTAGTATCTGACTATGTCATTTGTCTCGGGGATAAAGTGTACCTGGCTTTCTATCTTATTCCTGAGGGCAATCTCACGTATCTCATCTGCATAACCCGCGTTGTCGACCTTTCCGATAAGCATGAGTCCCAATTCACGGTTCTTTTCAAGCAATCCGGAAATGGCTTTCATTGCCACCAGTTGTCCCTTCGACGGCCTGATCCTTCCAACTACACTGACCAGATAATTCTGCTTTATCCCCTGAATCCCTGTCCTTTCGCCGGGAGAAAATAATTCAGTGTCGACACCGTGGGGGATCATGGTGTTTCTGCAGGGCAGGGTTTCAGCCATTCCAGGATTAAGGCTTATAACCATATCTGCCTTCTTCATGAGCCATACAGTGAAACCTGAAGGACTGGTGTCGGAATGCCTTGTGAAGATAAGCCGGAATTTTGCTCGCAGAAGCCGGAGCAGAATCGCAAAAAGCATCTCATTGTTGCGATGAGCATGAATTACTGTTCCCCCGCCTGAATAAACTTGTCTGAGAAGAGCTGTGAAGCCGGTCTTTGGACAATCAATACCATATCCGAATACCCTGGCCTCAGTATATTTGTTCATGACAGGGATTAAGGTTTCCACGCTTCTTGTGACTCCCGTTCTGTGTGAATGAAAATGAATATGGATGATCATAGTTTCTGTTTCTGATGCAAATGTATTTAATTGCAGGCAAAAAGGATCAGTAAAACAGACTCCGAATTCCATGGCGGCTGATTGTTCTGTGTCACTTCTTTTTTTAATTTTAGCCCGCGCTCCAACAGCCGGTCTTTAGTGTA
This sequence comes from Bacteroidota bacterium, assembly GCA_022709665.1. Taxonomy (GTDB): domain Bacteria; phylum Bacteroidota; class Bacteroidia; order Bacteroidales; family VadinHA17; genus LD21. The sequence continues at coordinate 6,878 of JAKLIJ010000088.1, read as the reverse complement.
AGTTAAAATACAATTATAATCCTATGACTCCTGATGAAAAGATTCTGACAGCCGATTACCTCGGCAAAACGATTAAGGTTCCCTGGTTTGCCGCAGCCACTACCGGAAGTTTCAGGGGGAATATAAAGAACGGACAGGCAATAGTCAGGGAAACAGAGAAGATAAAAGTCTTCCTTGAACTTAGCCGCAGGATCAAGGATCCCGTCCTTTTTGATATTGGTGCCTGTTTCGGGACTTACAGCTACATCACAATGTTCAACCCTGATCTTCGGGCAGAAGCTTTCGAGCCATATCCCAAAATGGCTGAATACATGAAGGATATTATCAGGCTTAACAACCTTCCGAATATCAATGTAAATGAATTCGGATTGTCCGACAGGGAAAGGAAGTGCGATATGCAGTTCGGATCAGCGTTCCAGAGGGCGGAACTTAACCTGAATGTGGGTACAACCAATATACAGACCGATAAAGAAGGGGATTTCGTCTTTAAAAGTCTCGACTCACTGAATGTCGCAAAAATGGATCTGGTAAAGATAGATGTTGAGGGACATGAAATGGAGGTCCTCGAAGGAGGCAGGGAAACACTCAGGAGATGCAGACCGGCTTTCATCCAGATTGAGATACATAATACCAGCAGGGACAGGAAAGAGAGGGTCAGGACTATTCTGGGGAAGTACCTCGGCGATGAATATTCGGTCTCACATAACTTCCTTAAGTTCCATGGCGACTATTTCTTCAGGAGAAAAGATTTTTAACACCCGATAGTATGGAAAGAAATTTCAGCTCCCGGAGACATCCGGTGAGTGAAGTTGTGTTTATTGCTGCTTTGATTCTGTTCATTGCACCTTCATGCGGCATCAGTGAAACCAGGGAGGATTTTGATCCGGTAGAACTTGTCAGTCCACTCATGGGAACGGATTCCGAATACCGGCTCTCGACAGGCAATACCTACCCTGCGATTGCCCTGCCGTGGGGTATGAATTTCTGGACTCCCCACACCCGTGAAATGAACAACGGCTGGGCTTACACCTATGACGATTACAAAATCATGGGGATCAAACAAACTCATCAGCCAAGTCCATGGATTAACGATTATGCGGCTTTCTCAATAATGGCCGTTACCGGCAAAATGAAATACACCCAGAGCGACCGTGCTTCATGGTTCTCACATAAGGCGGAGGTGGCAAAACCCTACTATTACAGTGTATACCTGGCCGACTACGACATTACGGCAGAGGTGACTCCTACGGAACGGGCTGCGATGTTCAGATTTACATATCCCCGGAGTGATTCTTCATGGGTCATTATTGACGGCTTCAACAAGGGATCATCAGTGAAAATAATCCCTGCGGAACGAAAACTAGTGGGCTGGTGTAAAAACAACCATGGCGGAGTGCCGTCAAATTTCTGTAATTACTTTGTTATAACATTCGACAGGGACTTCCGTGAAACCCATACCTGGAACGGAAGTATCCTGAATAACAACAACCTGGCTGAGGAGGGGGAACATGTCGGGGCTATCCTCGGATTCAGTACATCGGAAGGAGAGAAGGTTAACATGAGGGTGGCTTCCTCATTCATAAGCGAGGAACAGGCTATGCTTAACCTCGAAAGCGAAACGGGCGGACTGACTTTTGAAGATGTCAGGGAGAAGGCAAGGAATATCTGGAATGCCGAGCTTTCAAGGATAAAGGTTGAAGGAGGAACCGACGATCAGATGAGGACCTTCTATTCGTGCCTTTACCGTTCGCTCCTTTTCCCCAGAAAGTTCTTCGAAATTGACTCAAAGGGTGAGCTGGTACATTACAGTCCCTATAACGGAGAGATACTTCCTGGTTACATGTTCACCGATAATGGCTTCTGGGATACCTTCAGGTCGCAGTTCCCTTTCCTCACACTTATGTATCCCGAACTCAACAGTCAGATAATGCAAGGACTGGTAAACACATATCTCGAGAGCGGATGGCTTCCGGAATGGGCAAGCCCCGGGCACCGCGACTGTATGATAGGATCCAACTCCGCTTCATTGATAGCAGATTCGTGGCTCAAGGGTATCAGGGGCTACGATATTGAAACACTTTATAAGGCAATATTGAAGAACACCGACAGTGTCGGACCGGTATCATCGGTTGGCAGACTTGGTGCTGATTATTACAACAAGCTGGGCTATGTGCCATATGATGCCGGCATTAACGAGAACGTGGCCAGAACTCTCGAATATGCATATGCCGATTTCTGCATAGCACGTCTTGGTGAGGCTCTTGGCAGACCGCAGGAAGAAATTGATTTGTTCCGGAGCAGGGCAATGAACTATAAGAATGTGTTCGATAAAGAAAGCATGCTGATGAGGGGGCGCAAACTCGACGGAAGCTTCCAGTCGCCATTCAGTCCATACAAATGGGGTGATGCCTTTACAGAAGGAAACAGCTGGCACTACACCTGGAGTGTGTTTCAGGATGTTGAGGGACTGGTGTCGCTGATGGGAGGGAAGAAGGGTTTCACCAACATGCTCGATTCAGTATTCTCTGTGCCGCCTGTATTCGATTATTCATACTACGGCGTGGTGATTCATGAGATCCGCGAAATGCAGGTGATGAATATGGGGAATTATGCACATGGAAACCAGCCCGTTCAGCACATGATCTACCTTTATAACTACGCGGGAGAACCATGGAAGACTCAGTTCCGCATAAGGGAGGTGCTCGACAAGCTTTACAACTGGCTTCCCGACGGATACTGCGGAGATGAGGATAACGGCCAGACTTCAGCCTGGTATGTCTTTTCGTCACTCGGATTCTATCCTGTTACTCCGGGAACGGATGAGTATGTTTTTGGATCACCCTTGTTCAAAAAGGCAACTCTCAGGTTTGAAGACGGTAAGGAACTGGTTATTGAAGCGCCTGATAATTCCCGTGATAATGTATACGTGGGCGGCATCTCACTGAACGGCAAAAATCTCGGCAGGAATTACATCAGGCATTCAGAGCTTCAGTCGGGAGGAAAGCTTCAGTTCGATATGCAAAGCAGTCCCGATAAAAACAGGGGAATATCTGAGGAATCCTACCCGTTCTCGATGAGCAGGGAACAGCGCTGATCACAACTTCAGGCTGATCCCCAGTCTTTTCAGCAAGGCTGTAAGCCAGACCATGAGTATAGCCCAGATAATGGATCCTCCGATAACAACCGGCAGGAATTGAGATTGCTTGTAGAAAAACACCGGCAATCCTCCCATCCAGATAAGGTGATATAGAATATCAGGCGCCAGGTACGTTGTGAGGGAGTTCTCTCCCGCAGGCCTGAAAAAATCAGCCCACCTCGTCTTTCCGAATACATCAGCGGTCACATAAATAACGGTGAAAACCAGTATGCTTATTCCCGTGCACACAAGTCCCCAACTTGGAGTGGCCTGAATCTTAGAGAGTATAAACCATTTACGTAACAGGAAACCAGCAGCCAGGGTTATTATTCCGGCTATTGCAAGATCCCTTGTAAGCGGTTTGTATCCGTTGCCGGCGGATTTCTTTACTACAAGACCGACCAACATGCCTGAAATGACGATGAACGGCACATTTCCGTCGACGATCACGCCCAGGAGAGGTCTGACAGGATCAAGAAAAGCGGTCAGCCCGAGCGACGACAACACGTTAAGGCCAAGGAAAAGAGCTGCTGCCGCTGCCGTAAGTAGCAACGAATTCCTGCAGATGATATACGTCAGTCCGGCTGCAAGGTAGCCCCATCCGATAAGTCCGAGGATCCCCCACCAGCCTGTAATAAGCGATCCCTCATTCTCTGGCTGTCCCGACTTAAACTTAAAGATCAGAACTATGAGAAGGCCTATGCCTGCCAGGCGGAATCCTGTTACAGTGAATGGCTTGTCGTCCTTGTTCCTGTAATTGTTCCAAACGAGGAATACGGCAAGGTACATAAGGAGGGCCCAGAGATTTTTGCTTATACCTGTGAGTTCAGGGTCAACCCTTGAGGTGTTGAGCATAAGAACACCAATGACAAGAAGACTGACGGTACGGTACAGAATGTGTTTTATGTTTTCTGCCTGTGTCAGTCCCTTTGATATCCTGTTTGTGATCGCGAACGGGACTGCCATTCCGGCTATGAACAGAAATCCCGGGAAAACCCAGTCGGCAAGCCCCATCCCGTCGACTCCCGCATCCATGTGTCCCAGAAAGGCAGGGGCCACATCCATGTTGAGGTCGTTCACAAAAAGCATCAGCAGAAGGGTCAGCCCTCTCATGATGTCGATAGATACGATTCGTCCTGATGACATTGCAATTTTTCTTTTTACCATGGAAAGGTATAAAATAATCCCTTCGCAGTAATGGAAAAAATGAAAACCCGGGCAGAATCCGGATTCAAACTGAAATGGTTATATTTAGCTTTTGATGAGTATTTCACCGGAATCCAAAATCATTTGAGGATGATCAGAAATTTTTTCACACAGGGTCTCAGGTTTTTTATACTGTACATCCTGACGTTATTCTTGACGGTTCCGCTTGAGGCTGAGGTCACCAGGGTGATAGTGACAAAAACGGAACCTTATCTTGAAGGAAGGATTTTCGGTGATGCCGGGTCGTATGTAAGGCTTTCGGGTCAGGTATATGGAGAGGTAGACCCGGGTAATCCTCTCAATAGTCTCATTCAGGATATAAAACTGGCTCCTCTCAATTCAAGGGGAATGGTCGAATATGTGTCGGACTTTATAATCCTGAAACCTGCGGATATAAACAGGGCCAACGGTCTTATGTTTCTTAGTCTGCCGAACCGCGGCAATGTTTTTCCTCCGGATACAGCTCTGCTGCAGCGGGGATATATATATGTGTGGTGCGCATGGCAGGCGGATGTCCTGAGAGGTAATAACCGCCTTCTGATGATGGTTCCGTATGCAGGGATCAACGGGGGATCGGTTGGCGGCATTATTCGTGCAGAATTCCAGGTAAGTTCCCCCACAATAACCCTGAATCTTAGCAGTGGGTTTTTCTCCGGATTGACCCATCACAGCTATGAGACCATAACGGTTGACAACACAGGCCTTTCACTCACCCGCAGGATATTGGAGTCGGACAGTCGTGATACCGTTCCGAACAATGAGTGGGCATTTTCGGATTGTAACAAAGGCCGCTATCCCGGGTATCCCAGTCCTTCGAAAATCTCTCTCAGGGACGGTTTTCAGCCTGGTTTTATATATGAACTGGTCTACACTGCAAAGGATCCGCTCATTCTGGGACTTGGATTTGCAGCAATACGCGACTTTGCCTCATTTCTGAGGTATGAAACGACCGACCACTACGGATTTCACGGTCCGCTGACTGATGAAGGTCAGACGGTGAATCCTGTAAGAAAAGCAATTATGCAGGGGGTGTCGCAATGCAGCAATTTTGCCAGGACCTTTCTGTTTCTTGGATTCAATCAGGATGAAAAAAGCAGACAGGTGTTTGACGGAGTGAATGCGCATATCGGAACCCGAAGGATTTCTCTGAATGTCAGGTTCGGAAGGCCCGGAGGAGGGGGGCTTCAACGGGAGGACCATTTGTTTCCGGGAAATGATCCGCCTTTCACATGGAGTTCTGAATATGACCCGATATCCGGCGTCACGGGAGGGATACTTGAAAAATGTATTGAAACAGGTACCTGCCCGAAAATATTCCAGACTCTCAGTTCATCTGAATACTGGCAGCTCAGGGCTTCACTGACAACAACCGACTCTTACGGAATTCGTGATCTGGAAATCCCGGAAAATGTCAGGATCTACCTTTTCTCCGGAACCCAGCACTCACCTTCTTCGGCTGCTGATCAAATGAGCGGATTTCCCCAGAATCGGAATTCCTATACCCCTTACCACCGGGCTCTGCTGGTGGCGCTTGAGAGATGGGTGATGGAAGGAACGGATCCTCCTGCAAGTTCTTACCCGACTATTGCATCGGGGACACTGTCAGCCCCTGATAAGGTTGCAACCGGCTGGCCGGATATCCCCGAACTCCCCTATAACGGGAAGGTTAATGAACTGCCTCTTCTCGATTACGGCACTGAATACGATTTCAGGAATGTGACAGGAGTGATTACACTGGAACCTCCCGGGGTGAAATCGGATCAATTTTATAAGACACTTGTACCAAAAGTCGACCGCGACGGGAACGAGATTGCCGGGATAAGGAGTGTTGACATCAGGGTCCCCCTGGGAACATATACGGGATGGGCTCTCAGGAGGGAAGGATATGGAAAGGGAGATCTATCATCCCTGAATGGTATGTCGATCCCTTTCATAAAAACAAGAAAGGAAAGGAAGGAATCGGGCGATCCGAGGCTTTCGGTTGAGGAACGCTACAAAACTCATGAGAAATATGTGGAGGCAGTAAAGGAAGCGGCCGAAGCCCTGGTTACGGAAGGGTTCCTGCTTCCGGAGGATGCTGCTGCCGAAATAAGAAAAGCTGAGCTTGGAGATGTGATGAGATAGGAGGTTCTGGTTGCTGGTAAAGCGGCATGCGGTATGCGGTGCGCGGTATGCGGCGGAGATTACCCTTGTGATGGCTATCGGGAACCGAATACCTGCTTTCAGGTTTACGGCCAACTGCAATCTGCCAACTGCCCACTGGTGGTTTCGGGCTACTGGTTGCTGTTTGCTTGTTAGCGGTAGCGGAGGGCACGGGGTTCAGGAAAATCTTTAAACAGGTTGGAGTAGTAACTTAGGGAAAAAGTATTACTTTTGTGCTCTCTTCGGGGTGTAGCACAGTTGGCTAGCGCGCTACGTTCGGGACGTAGAGGTCGGAAGTTCGAGTCTTCTCACCCCGACTTTTTAAAAATCAGACCGTTGTAAATCAGTAAATTACAACGGTCTTTTTCTTTGTAAGCCAAATAACAAGCCAATT
>JAKLIJ010000087.1 GCA_022709665.1 Bacteroidota bacterium | reverse complement strand
GACACCGTTGGCAGCTCTTGACCCATAAAGGGCTGAAGCGCTTGCTCCCTTCAGAACCGTCATTGATTCAATATCGTCGGGGTTGATGTCAGATGCAAGGTTACCGAGGTCATAACCTCCCGCACCTGTTGCGCCATAAGAGTAGTCAGAGTTATCGATCGGAATACCGTCAACCACGAAAAGCGGCTGGTTGTTCTTTGTAAGGGAAGTGTTCCCACGGATATTTATCTTGGCGCCGCCGCCCATCTGACCTGTAGCAGAGGTAATCTGAACACCTGCAACACGACCGGAGAGAGAACCGATAAGGTTTGTTGTACGGACTTTTGCAAGTTCTTCACCTTTCACGTCCTGAACGGCATAACCAAGGGCTTTTTTCTCACGGGAAATACCGAGAGCTGTAACAACGACCTCATCCAATCCCACGAGATCGGATTCAAGGACAGCGTTTATTTCACTTCGGTTTCCGATGGCAGCCTCCTGCGATTTCATCCCTATGTAAGAAAACACAAGGGTGGTTGCATTCGCCGGTACATTTATAGAGTAGCGCCCGTTTGCATCAGTAACGGCACCAATTGTGGTGCCCTTAACCTGTACCGTGACACCAGGGATCGGGCCTTCTCCCTCCACTGAGGAGGTGATGGTCCCTGTAATTACTCTTGTCTGCGCAAACAGGGTCGTGACTCCTGCAAACACAAACAATACAATCATCAGTAATAGTTTCTTCATAAGAAATTAATTTAGGTTTGAATTTAACCCGCCAAAGATAATGGATTTTTCAAAAAAAGGATATTTATGATCATTATATTAATATTCGTTAACAAATCTCCGGAAAAATTGAATGAAATTAAGCACTGTTCCAATCCCGCTGCCGCATCAGCGGCATCAGGAATTGCAATTACTTACTGATTTACAATGAGTTTGCCGTATCTAAACAAAGATTCCAAAAAAAAAGACAGGGTGTTTCGATCTGAAACACCCTGTCTTTAACAGTTAATCACCGTCAGCTCTATTCCATTGTAAGACTGGCAGTAAGATAAGCTTTGCCTCCGAAATAGCTGGCTGCATAATGTGCTGCAATCCAATAGTTACTATCGGGAAACCAGATATCATAATCGATTTTCAGTGTGGGTTTAGCGCCGCAGTTATCCCATGTTCCGCTTCCCTTTATCTTATACCCTGGTGAATAATCGGTATCGCAGAAGTACTGTTCGGGAACCACAACAGTTCCGTTTGCATTGATTGTAACCAGGCAGGTTCCTCCCTCAACTATAGTTTCACCCCAGAAACCGGCCATAAAGCCAACGTTCAATCCATCCAGGACGATCTTGTCACCATCAAGAGTGGCTGTAACTGTTGCAGGGTAGGTCTCGTCGGCCTGTCCGTCGGTTCCGGTCCAGTTGCCAACAAAGTCACCGACAGGCAGGGGGCAGAAGGGATTGACCGTAACTTCAATGATTTTCTCAGGCGAAGTAGTTCCTCCGGCAGTTGTTTCGGTCACTTTGATTTGTGCTTTCCCGTTTGCCGGCAGAGTGTTGAACTTTATTTTTGCGCCTCTTGTATCATCGGTAACTGATTCGACGGTAGCGTCAACGGCGCTCCAGTTCCAGGTGGAACCTGCGCGGAAATAGCTGACCGAATAGTCATAGCTGAAAGTCTGAAGTACAAGTGATGGTCCGGCGGTGCTGAGGACAGCAGGGACCACCATAGAAGCGTCATAGGCGTTTTGTGCCTTCTCCATTGCGGTCTCTTCACAGGCTGTGAAAAGTGAAACGGCCACCAGGAGTGTGATCAACCTTATTAAAATATTGTTTTTCATAATTTGTATTTTACTGGTTTATGTTTAAAAGGCACTAAAACCAACCTCCGTTTGAATAATCCTGTCCTGCCACGCCCTTATCGGCTCCGAAGCTGTAATACTCAATCTGGTTGACTTCAAGCTGTTGACCGGGTATCGGGAAATGGAGCGGAGTTCCTTTCTGAAGTTTGTCAGCCTTGCGCATGGTACAGAATTCAACACCAAGGCCGGTCTCGTAAAGTTCAATATTCCTTTCGTGGAATATGGCTTCCTCAACCTCGGCAGCAGTAGCGGCGATAGGCGCCAGCCCTCCCCTTGTAACTCTTTCGCCTGCATTGATAATGTCAGCTGCGCCAGTGAAGTTCGACTGATGCATCATTGCCTCGGCTTTCAGCAGGTCGTTCTCAGCTTTTCTGAAGACCGGAGAAGGAGTGGTCCAGGTGGCGAGATAATCGTCGAACCTTTTGAATCTGTAGCATGAATAGTGGTAGTAACCTCTTTCAACCCTGAATGTACAGGATGACAGATACTGAAAATCGGTAAAGATGCGGTCATCGACACCGTTTTCGTGAGCAGTGGTGGGAGCCGGAAGAGAAGCCCACTGATCAGCTCCGAGAGTCCAGCGTGCCGGCATGTCGGGGTCCATCATATTTGCGATTCTCATATCAGTTCTTCCCCATCCTGCGTAGTTTGCGTAGGTATGGTAAAGGTCATACCAGTCGACATCATCCATTTTTGGGGCGAAATCGAAAGTAAGTCCCTTGTTAGCATATGCCAGAACCCTGCCCCAGTCGACTGCAGCATTATCTGCTTTGTTACGCGGAGAATATGAAAGTAATCTGGCCGCCATCGAATTGGCAAGCTGCCCGATTTCCACCTCTGTGTATGTCATGCCAGGGATCCAGGGACCCGGCAATGTAAACTCAGCCGAGGAGCAGGCTGCAATACATTTGTCGAGGCTTGCAACTGCTGCGGTAATCAGGTCTGTATAGGGTGCTATCGGGATCTCGACTGTAAGGTCAGTTTCCTCGGTAACAACGAAACCTTTGTCATAAAAGAGTCCGACATAACCCAGAGCAAGACCTTGTCCGAGGTAAGCCATAGCTTTCACCATCGGTGTTTCATCGGTACCGTCATCAGCGGTGATAACCATACCCTCGCCAACAACTTTATCAAGGATTTCGTTGGATGATGAGAGCAGGGAATACAATGATTTATATAAACTCTCATTGACAGTCGCATTACCGTAAGACGGTGTATTATCCCAGGTTATTCTGGGCTCCATGCTGAAATGCCACATTGCAACATTACCATGTGAGCAGGTACCGGCATCGGCGCCTACCCAGAGAGCTAGTGCGGGACCATCGTATTCCTGGGTTGCCTGGAACCAGGTGTTGATAAGTCCTCCTGCAACTCCCTTCACGTCGGAAGGCTTGGAAAATGCGGTTGCAAAATCCGGATCGTTCAGGTTCTTTACCTCCAGACTTTCGCAGCCCGTAACAAGGAATGCAGTCAGAACCGTAAAGAGTAAGAAATATTTGATTGTTTTCATAATCATTCAGTTTATTAATTAGAACTTCAATTCAAGTGATGCGGCGAACGATCTGTAGTTCGGGTATCCCATGAAATCATATGAGAAATACTGGGTTCCGTCAGTGGTAGCAACCTCAGGATCATATCCTGAATAATTTGTAAGTGTCCACAGGTTTTTGCCGAGTATCGACAACTTGATCCCCTTGACATATCCATTGGCAAAGTTGCTGAGAGAAGCAGCAGGAATTGTATATGACAAAGAGACTTCCCTCAGTTTAAGATAGCTTCCGTCCTCAACCCAGAAATCGTTGAAGTCGTTCACATCATAGAAAGTCTTGTAGTAGGTAAGGGTTTTCTTAAGGTAGTCGGGCTTACCGTACTGGTCCATCATTCCATGTCTGTCGTCCCTGGTGAGCCACTGGGCTGATTTGTTATAGATATCGCCTCCGTTTTTCCACTCAAGAAGGGCATACAGGCCGAATCCCTTATAGCTGAAGTTGTTTGTCATGGCAATCTTGAACTTCGGATTTGAATCACCCGTCTTGCCATACCATGCTGCTCCTGTTTCACCAAGTTTTTTGATTGGTTTCTCGGATGTAGTTCCTTCAGTTCCTTTGGCGATCACGTAACCGTCGCTGTTGATAACGTAGTTGCTTATGTCATCAGTCTCTCCAAGCTGTTGTGCAAGTTCCTCGAGTGAGGTAAGGAATTTATATCCGTACATGGCTCCGAAAACTTCACCTTCGCGGATATAGAAGCACTTGTTGGCTTCCTGTCCCTGGGGTCCTGTCTGGAACGGAGGAACGGTCAGTTCGGTGATCTTTGTCCTTACCCTGTCGAAGATAAAGCCTACATTGTAGTTTACATTGGTTTTTCTTACCACAGCTGCATTGAATGAGGCTTCCCAAACCTTTGAATTAAGCGAACCGGCATTCTGCACCTGGCTTGGCCATCCTCCGTACTGTACTGCAAGGGGAACACCAAGAATCTGATCTGTTGTATTTGTGATAGACCTTATTATTTCGAGGCTGAACCTGTTGAGGAAGTCGAGATTCAACCCTAATTCCCATTCCTTTGAAAGAGAAGGTTTCAGATTAATGTTACCCAGCTGGGATTTTGAAGTAAGACCGCCTCCTATCGACATAACCTCATACTGGTCTGCAAAACCCGGTCTCTGGCCGGCTGTACCGTATGCTGCCCTCAGTTTGAATTCCTGAACGCCCGGGATCTTTATATCCTCTGTGATTCTCCATGCGGCAGAAAGCCTGTAATAAGGATTCCACCTGGCTTCGGAACCGAACAATGAAGATCCGTCATAGCGATACATTCCGTCGAAGATGTATTTGTCCTTGTAGTCGAGGTAGAGGATTGCAAAATAGTTTTTGGCTATGATCTCATCCTGATAGCTTGTGATTGATTTGTTTCCTGAGATGGCATCAAAGGTGGGAACGCCGCCAAGGCTAAAATCGTAACCGGTTGCCGAATGACTTTTATAAGCTTCCTTTTCGAAGAGGTAGCTGAGTTTGGCCCTTGTATTGAAGTTTCCGAATTTTCTGTTGAAGTTCACCGTTGCCTGGAAATTCTGCGAGAAATCGGCCGAACTTGCCCTGTAGTATGAACCCTGGGAATAGACTGGTCCTTCCCCGCCGCGTGACCATGTGTCGTAGGGGTTATAGGTTGTATAATCACCCAGCGAATATTCGAAGGCATATTTTCCTTCAAGGCTTATTGAATTGGTAAGGTTATACCTGGCGTTGTAGGTACCCAGTATTCTGTCGCGCTTTGTAAGATCCTCCACTTTCCAGAGGTTGTATATCGGGCTTTCCTGTTCATCCTGCCAGATGTTTGGAATAAAAAGGTAGGGCTGGCCGTCAGGGTTGGGAGAATTGAAATCAGCATCAGGTTCAAGAAGCAGGGTATTGAAGAATACACCGCCGTTATAGTAGTTTGCACCTCCCGGGTCCTGAGTTGAGGACTTTACATAAAGGTTAGATGCTGAAACTGAGAGTTTCGGAGTAAGCTTATGGTCGACATTGAGTCTGAAGCTGTTTCTCTTGTAGCCATCGGTTTCGGCAACAAGGCCTGACTGCCGGTTATTCTCAAATGACAGAAGGAAGTTTGTTTTTCCAAGGTTGGATCCGACAGAAACGTAGTTGGTGTAGTAGTTGCTTCCGGGGAAGATTTCATCCTCATGATCATACAGACGGGCATAGGGATTATCGAGATACTGATCCGGTTCTATGCTTCTGGATCCGTCAACACCGTCGCCACCATATCCCGGATAATTCGCAGGGTAGGTGACACCCAGGTATCTGGTATAGGGGAAGCTGCCCTGATCCTCTGCCAGCTGATACTGGTGATGGGTGGCCAGGTCATACTTTTTAGCCAGAGCGTTGAAACCGTATTCGTTCCTTACTATTATCTCTGTTCTTCCTTCAACGAGCAGATTACCGCGGCGTGTTGTTACAGCAATAACACCGTTTCCGGCACGTGAACCGTAAAGCGCTGATGCTGATGCGCCCTTTACGACTTCTATCGATTCGATGTCGTCGACGTTTATATCACCGAGAGTTCCTTCCATGATGGCCCCGTCGAGGATAATAAGGGGTGCCTGTGATCCGGTTATCTGGGTAGCGCCGCGTACAAGTATCGTGGCTGCGCTTCCGGGTTCACCGGTGGAATTGATAATTGTCAGACCGGCAACTTTGCCCTGAAGGGCTGATGAAGCAGATCCTGCATAAACTTCCTTGAGCTTGTTCTCGTCAACACGTTCGACTGATACGGCAAGCTTCTTTTTCGGAGTTCCTGCAGCCACACCGGTCACGATAACTTCATCGAGGTTCAGAAGGTCCTGCTCCAGGACTACATCGATAACACTTCTTCCCCCGATTTCTTCTTCCCTCGTTTTCATCCCGATAAAGGAGAAGCTCAGGTTTCTTGCATTCGCAGGTACATTCAGTGTGTATTTTCCTGCCATGTCGGTATAGGCGCCAAGGGTGGTGCCCACGACTGTGACAGATACTCCGGGGATCGGCCCCTCCCCTTCAACCGAAGAGGTGACTGTACCTGTAATAACTCTTGTTTGTGCCAAAAGGGTTGAGACACCCATAAACACAAAAAGAACAATCAACAGTAGTTGTTTCTTCATACGATTTGGTATTAGGTTTGATGTGTAAACAGTCCAAAGATAACTTTTTGAGAATAAAAACAAAATTCCCAAACTGTTTTTTACCAAAAAAATGGAAGATATTCTGTGAAAAAAGCAAAATTCCTCTAATCAGGCAGCAAAATCCCGTCTTTACACTTAAAAAGCGGGTGCCTGATCCGGGACTTACATCACTATACGGAGAGAAAAATTGAAAGCTTTTATCAGCTTTTCAGCCTTGTATAATGTAAATAGAACATCTGTATTGTTTCAATTCCCCTGAAGAAATTAAAAAGCGGATAGTTTTCGTTCGGAGAGTGAATTGCATCTGTATCGAGGCCGAAGCCCATCAGAATCGACTTAATACCAAGTATTTTCTCGAAAGTCGACACGATGGGGATGCTGCCTCCGCTGCGGACCGGGATCGGATTTTTGCCAAACGACTCCTCCACTGCAAGTGCGGCTGCCTGGTATTCGGGGGTATCCAGCGGACTGACATAAGCTTCACCGCCGTGAAGATACTCAACCTTCACTTTAACTCCTGCAGGGGCAATCGAAAGGAAATGATCCCTGAAGAGACCGGCTATTTTTTCGGCTTTCTGATCCGGCACAAGCCTCATAGAAATTTTGGCGCGTGCCTTTGAAGGAAGTATGGTCTTTGTACCTTCTCCTGTAAATCCTCCCCAGATCCCGTTAATGTCGAGTGTCGGCCTGATCCCTGTTCGTTCAAGGTCGGTGTAACCTTTTTCCCCTCCGAGTTCGTCCACTCCGATTGATCTCATGTATTTTTCCCTGTCGAAGGGCCGTTTTGCCATTTCATTTCGTTCTTTCCTGCTTACCGGCAGCACATCATCGTAAAAACCAGGGATGGCAATATGACCGTCTTTGTCCTTGAGCGATGCCACCAACTCGCACAAAACATTGCAGGGATTAAGCACCGCTCCGCCGTAAATCCCTGAGTGAAGGTCGTGATCAGGTCCGCTCACCTCAACCTGCACATACGACAGCCCCCTCAGTCCCGAAGTTATTGAAGGAATATCGGGTGCTATCATTGTCGTATCGGATATCAGGATCATATCGGCTGCAAGCATTTTCTTATTGTCGCGGCAGAATTTTTCAAGGCTGCCCGAACCTGTTTCCTCCTCTCCCTCGATCATGAATTTCACGTTGCAGGGAAGAGTCCCTGATGAAGTCATGTACTCGAAAGCCTTTACATGCATAAACAACTGGCCTTTATCATCGTCAGCTCCCCGCGCCCATATCCTGCCATCGCGAATTTCAGGCTCGAAAGGTGGCGACTTCCACTGGTCGAGAGGCTCGGCAGGCTGGACATCGTAGTGGCCGTAAACAAGCACTGTGGGGAGCTTCGTTGAAATAATCTTTTCGGCATAAACCACAGGATTCCCGGCAGTCTGGTAAATCTCAGACTTTCCTGCTCCGGCTTTCTTAAGGGACTTCTTAAGGAACTCTGCTGCCCTTATCATATCGGGATTATTCTCCTGCTTTGCGCTTACCGAAGGGATCCTTATCAGTTCAAACAACTCTTCAAGAATCCTGTCGCGGTTACTGTCGATAAAGGTCTTAATGCTTGTCATGGGAATGAAATATTTTGTACCACTTTATTATTTAGGCTAATATGACTGCCTGATCGATTCATGTTGTTGGTTTATTGAAATGATGAATATAGTATTTTTTCTAATACCGACAGCTGAAGCTAAGGATAACGGTTACTGCTTAAGCTGATTATTCTCCAAGGGATAATTATTATGGCACTTACTTTTCGTTACCGTTGGCTTCAGCCAACGGTTGGGGACCTCCGCACTCCTTCCAGGGGCTTTAGCCCCCTTGTTTTCTATCAGGGACTAAAGTCCCGTCAGCGAGGACGGGACGCTCTTAACCGTCAGCTGAAGCTGACGGTAACTATTACTCTCCCAATTGATTACACACCAAAGAAATGTCCCGCTGGCTGAAAGGTAATTGCGATGTGAAACAGTTACAGGAATTGCCGGGGTTAAGAAAATGCCAATCAATATGTTATAACAATGTTATAACGTCAATTATGACACTCCGAAGGCTCCGGGATTCTTTCTGATCGTTTCAGCTGCAATACACAGCTGGCTGTAGGTTTCTTCGCCGAAAGCTCTTATAAGAGGTTCCCTGAGAAATTCATAGACACGGACATCTTCTTTTCTGCCGGTATCGACAGCGCTGTGGCATATTGACAATTCCTGGTAATTTACTGCAGTGAAGTCCCTGAAATACTTCACCCTGGCAGGGAAGAGATGGCATGAGACCGGTTTTCTGAAAGGAATTTTACCGTCGAGGTAAGCTTTTTCAATACCGCACATGAAAATATTATCCTTAATGAGAGCATAGGCACATTCCTCATTCCCAACCAGTGGTGTCACCCTGTCGCCTTCAAAATCAATCACACTGGTTCCTTCCCTTTCGATGGTCCTGATACCTTCAGGTCTGAG
>JAKLIJ010000086.1 GCA_022709665.1 Bacteroidota bacterium | reverse complement strand
TTCATTGCCAATATGATCGGACTGATAATATCCGCTTCATTCAACTCTGTCATTACAATTTACATAGTCATTCCGCTGCTTCTCATACCTATGATGGTACTCAGCGGTGCAATGTTCTCATTCGACAAGCTGAACCGGTCAATAGCCAGTCCCGACAAGGTGCCCCTGATAGCTGAATTCATGCCTACAAGATGGTCTTATGAGGCAATGATGGTAAGCCAGTTCAAGGACAACCGTTACAGCTCGCTCGTTTATACTCCCGAAGGAGAAACCTTCTACTCGCTTCAGAAGAAGATCAGTCAGGCCGATTTCAACACGGTTCACAGAATCCCGCAGCTGTCATCCGTCCTGAGGAATGCCATTGATTCATACAACAATCCTGAACAAAACAAAGATACCGGGAACGACCTGGCTCTTATAAGAAATGAACTTTACAAAATCACATCCTCATCCGATGTCAGGGAATTTGAAATGATCGACGGCCTTTATCCTGAAAAATTCAACATCGATGTGGCAGATTCCCTTTCCGGTTACCTTGAAAAACTGACAGATTTCTTCAACTACCGTGTCAATGATGCAGAAAAAACCAAGGATGAATTCGTAATCCTAAACAAGGACAAACTTAAACAACTTGAAAAGGAATACTTCAACTACAAACTTGAGGAAATTGTGACGAAGTATTACGACCCCGACAAGATAATAACATTCAGGAACACCCTCATCCAGAATACCGATCCTGTCTATCTCGATCCGCCGGTAAAGGGATTTCCCGGATTCAGGACACACTTCTTTGCTCCTTCAAAGAATGTTTTCGGAAAAAGAGTGGACACATACGTTTTTAATATCACCCTGATGTTTTTTTGCTCATTTTTGCTTTATCTGATACTATATAAGGACCTTTTATCAGTCACCATTAAATTTTTATCCAGTAACAGGACAGTAAAAAAAGACTGAAATGACTGGTGAATGTGTTTTTTTATACTTTTGTAATAACCAATAGATTATCCTTAATGAAAGGGAGAGCTTTTTTTCTGGTCATTGTGTTCCTGGTTTCACTTTCGTCGTGCCGGAACAACACGAAAAAATCCGATGAATTCAGGCTTGCAGGTTCTGATTCAATGTATGAAGCCATTGTTCCTGATGATGAGTTCAGTTCGGATATCTCAGTTAGTTTTTCATCGCCCATCGAAATAGCTAACCTGCTTCAGATGCTGGGCGTTCCATTCTCGCAGGGATACATGGCTTCCTCACTGGACGTCACAGATCTGGCTTCAGGCTTCGACAAGGCTCTTGCATTGGGCATCCTGGGAGCCGACCTCGGTTACCTCAACATCTATGAAAAAACAGGAAATTCAATAGAGGTCCTTTCATCAATAAGGAAGCTTGCCGAAGGACTGAATGTCGGACAATATTTCGACTTTGAAACTATCAAGAGACTTTCACTCAGCAAGTCAAACCTCGATTCACTGCTTTTCCTCTCGATCGACTCTTATAACAAAATCGACAGGTATCTGACTGAAAACAATCGCGGCCAGTTATCGTCGCTCATTATCATTGGCGCCTGGATTGAAGCTCAATACCTTGCCACCCAGGTAATAAAAAAGCATCCCGATGATCTTTTGAGAGACCGCATCGGAGAACAGAAGCATTTCCTTAACGACCTCATCAAGTTGGCCGGACCATATTGCAGTATCGACAAACAATTTTCCGGCCTCTGCAGTCAGCTTAACCAAATCGCAGCAAAATACGATGATGTGAAAATCACCTACTCCCAGGGCGAACCTGTCAGCGCTCCAAAGGACGGAGGACTGGTAGTGACGCAAACCGAGACAAGTAAAGTCGAAATGACCGACGAACAACTCGAAGAAATTATAGATATTACCGAAGAAATTAGAAATAAATTGATTCTAAATTAACAGGATGAAAAGATTTTTTCTCGGATTGCTGCTCTTGATGCCTGCGTTCACTCTACTGTTATCCCAGGCTCCAAATGATCCGCTTGTGAGCAAATGCCTTCAGAGCACAGGGCCTAATGCAAAATACCTTAAAGACTTCAGGATCCAGCTGGGAGAGGGTGCGGAAGGAGGAATCTTCAGATACAAAGCCAATCTGTCGTTGTGGAAAAATACAAAGTACCGCTTCACCCTCTGTACTTCCGACAAATCAAAAGGGCAGCTGATAATCAGTATTAAGGACGAAAACAGCAATAACGTTGCATCCTCGGTCGATGAAGGCACCGGGACTGTTTATCCCTATATCGACCTGATCTGCAACAAAAGCGGGATTTACCAGGTATGGTTTGACTTCGCCGGAGGCCATTCGGGATCGGGTGTCGGGATAGTATCAATGGTACAGTAGACTACCGGAAGTAATAAAGAGCCTGTGCCGCAACAGCAAGCAGGAACAGAACAGTCATCATGATCCCGGGAATACGCCTAGACCTGGAAAAAACAAAATAGTGAGTAATAATATAACAGGAGGGGATGCTCAATAACCAGTGCATCTCACCTGATACGGATCCTGAAAGAACGGTAATTCCAAAACCGACAAGAAAAACCCAGAAAAACAGAATAAAGGTTTTCCTTGATTTGATCTTTTTCATGTTCAGAGCCGGTATAAGCTGAGCTACAGCAATCAGAATCAATATTGCCGCAATAATAATAACAGCAAGCTTTAGTCCGCTTAAAGGATAGCCCGCCTCCCGGCCAGACAGATTCCATGTTACAGCCGAAAGCTGATCTTGCATGTTGAATCCTGCTGCATACATAGTGCCGTAAACAATGAATATGGGAGCAGCAAGTCCGAGAAATGAAATAACTGTCTCCCTGAAGGTTATTGACCTGAGAATTACTATTCCGGCTGCCAGAAGCACTCCCATCCAGATAAGAGGCGCATAGAACAGGCTTCCTGTGCCTAACAATACTCCTGCATCAAAAAAAGAGTATGCGGTTCCATACACTTTATAGGATTCAACAATGCGCCTGATTGCAAGTACCAGAAACACTGAAGCAGGAAGAACCGGATTTAAAACCTGATATTCTGGAAAAACAGCAGTCAGAAGTGTATAAACTACTGCCGGGAGAAAGGTCCTTTCGCTTATAAAAAAAGCGCTGGTGTTGAAGTTAACCAGCAGGTAAGCAATAAGGAGTGCCAGAAGAAATGCGATCAATACGCTGAAAAAAGCGCTGAAATCAGTCAATGAC
Source organism: Bacteroidota bacterium (assembly GCA_022709665.1). Lineage (GTDB taxonomy): Bacteria > Bacteroidota > Bacteroidia > Bacteroidales > VadinHA17 > LD21. Next base: position 5,822 of record JAKLIJ010000086.1, on the reverse strand, counting down.
AAAAGTATTTTGAAAAGAGGCATCGGCTTTTCATCAAATCCAAGTGCGGAGGGAGGCTCAGGATGCAAAAAAGCTCCGAGCCATGTCAGAAAAAGGATGACCAGAATAAACATCATCACATCGGGACCCGTCTGCCTGAGTTTTCTTAAAAGCATATATTATCAAAGGTCAAAACCAATATCTTTCCTGTAATATAAATTCCTGAAAGTGATCGATCCGGCATTTCTGTAGGAAGCTTCAAGAGCATCCTTCATTGTCTCACCGCGACAACTGACGGCAAGCACACGACCGCCGGAAGTAAGCACCTTGCCATCAGAGTATTTAGTCCCTGAATGAAAGACCATACAATCGTCCCTGCCTTCCAGTCCTGAAATCTCAAATCCCTTTTCATACGACCCGGGGTAACCGCCTGAAACCATCATAACAGTTGTAACACAGCTGTCGTCAATCTCCAGAGACCTCCTTTCAAGATCTCCATTTGCAACTCCTTCCAGAAGCTCAAACAGATCCGACTTTATTCTCGGTATCACCACCTCACTCTCCGGATCACCCAGACGGGCATTGTACTCGATCACATATGGATCGCCATCCACATTCATAAGCCCGAAAAAGATGAATCCCTTATAATCAATACCCTCTTCCCTCAAACCCTTCACGGTTGGAACGATTATCCTTTCCCTGACCTTTGACATAAATTCCCTGCCGGCAAAAGGGACAGGCGATACGGCACCCATGCCTCCGGTGTTCAGCCCGGTATCTCCCTCTCCCACTCTCTTGTAATCCTTGGCTTCCGGAAGAAGCTTCCACGATCTGCCGTCGGTAACAATGAAAACCGACAACTCAATACCTTTAAGAAATTGTTCAATAACAACTTTTTCTCCTGCTTCCCCGAATTTCCCGCTGATCACTGCATTAACCTCCTCTACGGCTTCTTCATAAGCATTGCAGATGATCACTCCCTTCCCCGCAGCAAGTCCGTCAGCTTTAATTACATAGGGAGGATTGAAGGTCCTGAGGAATGCTCCGGCCTCCATAGCATTGGTCCTGTCGAAAGTCCTGTAAGCTGCAGTGGGTATGTTATGTCTTACAAGGAAGGCCTTGGCGAAATCCTTGCTGCCCTCAAGCCGGGCTGCTGATTTAAGCGGACCAATAACAGGGATGTCGACAAGGCATTCATCCTTCAGGAAATAATCGTGTATGCCTGCTACAAGGGGAGCTTCAGGACCTACTACCACCATCCCTATTTCATGGGCAATGACCGCCGTCTTGATGGCATCGAAATCCTCAGAGTCAATCCTGAGGTTTGTACCGATCGAATGAGTTCCCGCATTCCCCGGAGCAACAAAAATCCGGCTTACCTTCCTGCTTTGGGATAATTTCCAGGCAAGGGCATGTTCCCTGCCTCCTGATCCCAGAATTAGAATGTTCATCTGACAATATTTATAAGCTGTTCAAAAGTAGTATTTAGTCACAATAAATAAAACCCGGCAGGTATCTATTTGTCGTGTAAGAGTCCGGTAGTAAAACTGTACCCTTTCGAACCGGCATAGCTGATGAATTCATCCAGAAAGGAAAGAACTGACGACGAAGCTGTGTCGTGCAGGACAATCACAGATCCCGGCCTTATCCCGCCCTTCAGTATTTTTAGCGCCCCGGCGGGATCGAGTTTGCTGTCAAAATCCCATGGCATGAGGTCCCAGAAAACAATCCTGTAACTTCCCGAAAGTTCCCTGTACTGGCTTGGCCGTATCCTGCCGTAGGGAGGACGAAGCAGGGAAGAAGAGGTAAAAGGATCGCTCTTTCTAAAATTCCTCAGGTAAACCTTTGTGTTTGTCTTCCACCCGTCGAGATGCCGGTACCCGTGGTTGCCCACCAGATGACCTTCCGATCTTATCCTTGATACTATGGCGTGGTGGAATTCAGCGCCTCCTCCGTTGCAAAAGAAAACGGCTTTCACTTTATGCTTCGAAAGAATGTCAAGCACTTCCGGGGTGACTTCGGGATCGGGACCATCATCAAAGGTAAGACATAACAGTTTTTCATCTGTCCTGATCCTGAAGACAGCCCCGGGATAGATCAGCCTCAATAGGAAGAAAGGTCTGCTTAACCTCATCGGAATTTATCTTCCCGAATACAAAACACTGTAGTACCTGTTAATATCTGCCGTCATCGAAGCCTCAAGCTCTTCCATCTTAAGATCGATGGCAATATTGTTGATGTCGAGAAGAGCCTGCATGTTGATCCCGATCGGATAATCCATTCCGAATTGTTTCGAAGGATAAATTGCGACCGCATAGTCGAGATATTCCTTTGCATATTTCACCACTTCGGCGATGATCCTGTCACCTTCTTCAGTCTGGCCTGCCCTGTAAAACACTTCTGCCAGGGCAATTGTAAAATAATCACAGGGAAGCTTTTCGGCGGGAACGATCCCGATCCCTCTCCTTGCCGCCTCAATGGCTCTGGTGGTATCGCCGGCTGCCAGAAGTGATTTGCCCAGGCTGCCGAAAATACGCCTGTAATTGCTGAACATACGCTTGTTGGTCTCGTCAAGATAGACATCCGGATCTTCGGCATTGCCCCACCTGTATTTATTCATCATGTTGTCGTACATGACATGAGGATCTACCATTCCGAATTCACCGTCTTCAGCCTTGTCGGTGGTTATTGGAACTACCCGGTAGGTTATCCCTTCCTGAACAAAATACCTGTCGAGTCCCTTATACTGGCTCGAAGGAACCGTAGTGGAAATGTAAAGAGGTCTCTCCCATTGAGAAGTGGCAATAAGATCGAGCATTGCCAGGTCGCCCTTGAAGGCATAGTCATCAGTGTACTCCCATATCATCGGCGATACTATCCTTCCTGCAAAGTAGTCCTTTACAGTGCCGTTTGACACTACCTTCGCCGAATCGACTTTTATTGCAAACTTGTTTGTCGGCAGGTAATTCATGTAATCACCCCGGCCGCTTACATCAATCTTATACTTCCTGTCTTCCTGTCCTGCAAATTCCACAACTTGTTCTATTTCAACAGGCTTATCGATCCTGTTGCTTACAGGAAGCTGATCCCTCACCCCGTCGAGATATTTCTCACGCGGAAGTGTCATTGGTATCGGATCCGATTCAAAAGCCTTCTGCCTCATCATATCTATATACCATCCCGCCTGGAAATAGCTGAGGTTGGCAACCCTGACATCAGGGCGCACCTGCTCCACATCCTGAACGTACCATACCGGGAAGGAGTCGTTGTCGCCGTAAGTGAAAAGTATACTGTTGGGAGCACACGAAAGCAAATAGTTGGCTCCGATGTCACGTGCTGTGTACCTGCCCGAACGGTCATGGTCATCATGGTTCTGAACAGCCATGAGAAGCGGTACGGCACAGAACAGCACAAGGAAGGTCACAATGGCTGAAAGCCTTTTGCCAGCCAGTTTCCTGACATACTCGTAAACAAACATGAACCCGAGCCCTATCCATATCGAAAAGGCATAAAATGACCCTGCGTAAGCATAGTCCCTCTCCCTGGGCTGATTGGGATACTGGTTCAGATAAAAGATAATGGCCAGTCCGGTCATAACAAAAAATGACAGCACCAGCCAGAAATCCGTCCTTTCCCTTCTGTACTGCCATATAGCTCCTGCTATGCCGAGAAAAAGCGGAAGAAAGAAATAAACATTTCTTCCTTCATTGTTACGAAGATCGGAAGGAACAGCGTCAAGATCGCCAAGCCTGGCCTCATCAATAAATTTTATGCCGCTTATCCAGTTGCCATGAAGCGGATTGCCGTTACCCTGACTGTCGTTCTGCCGGCCGGCAAAATTCCACATGAAATACCTTAAGTACATGTATCCAACCTGGTATCTGAAGAAATACCTCAGATTCTCTCCGAAAGTCGGACAGATGATAACCTCCTTGTCCGATCCCGAAGTCACCGTGTACCTTCGTCCTTTGATCTTTCCCCAGTATTTGTAGGCCGTTTCATGATCGGCTTCCGAACTGTACATCCTCGGAAAAAGTGTCATGAACTCCTTCCTGTATTCATATTCGGGCCTGTAATAAGGCTGGTATTTCCCGTCTACCTTGTTATACCCGGCAACAACCCTTCTGACATCAACAATCGGAGCGCTGTAATAATGACCGTAAAGCTTGGGTGTCTTTCCGTATTGTTCCATGTTGATGTAATAGGAAAGCGAAAATATATCCGAAGGATTGTTCTGGTTCATCGGAGGCCTGGCCGACGATCTTATCATTATCATGGCATAGGATGAATAACCAATCATTATGACTGTGAAAATCGTCATTACGTAATTGAGAACCACCCTGCCCGTCCTGTGAGAATAACTTATCCCTGCAACAAGAGCAGCCGCAAGTATCACAAGAAACACAATAAGGCCGGTATTGTAGGGAAGACCTATGACATTCACAAACAACAATTCGAACCATCCGGCAAGCTTCGGAACCCCCGGTATTATAACAAACACCATAAGATATAGGGTTACAATGGCCAGAAGCAGGGTTTTGATTATCCCTCCCCTGCTCACTTCATACTTACGGAAATAGTATATGAAGAAAAGAACAGGTATAACAAGAAGGTTCAGCCTGTGAATTCCGAGGCCCAGACCCATTATGTAGGCGATAAGAATTATCCATCTTCCCGAACGCGGCTCATCAGCCTCTTCTTCCCATTTGAGCATGGCCCAGAAAACAAGACCTGTGACCAGTGAGGACAGAGCGTAGAGTTCGCCCTCAACAGCCGAAAACCAGAAGGTATCTGAAAAGGTATAGGCAAGAGCACCTATTACTCCGCTGCCTATGATAGCCGGCATGTGACCTGAAGCTGCTTCGTTGGTCCAACCGTAAATCTTTCTTACAAGGTGAGTTATGGTCCAGTAAAGGAACATAATTGCAAAACCGCTGCTGACTGCCGAAAGGGCATTCATCATAAGTGCAACCTTCGATGTGTCGCCGAAGGCAAACATGGAGGCAATGCGGCCTATGATAAGAAAAAGCGGAGCTCCCGGAGGATGGCCTACCTGAAGCCTGAAGGATGAGAGAATGAATTCGCCGCAATCCCAGAAGCTCACCGTGGGCTCCAGCGTAAACATGTAAACAGCTGTTGAAATGACGAAAAGAATCCAGCCGGCTATCCTGTCAAGCCGCCGGAAATCGCCCCAGATGGAATTCATAACGCTGATTTAGTTTCTTAACAGGAACAAAGAACGCAAAAAAATATCACTTGAGCATTATCCGGCTTCTATTTAACTTAATTCTGACTTGAAACTTATTTTGTTACATTTGCCTGCCTATCCGGTTCCTATGAGATACAAAAGGATATTTGCATTAATAGCATGGCTCGCTGCCATAAGCTCCCAGGCCCAGGAAAACAATGCGGGAATGGTTAAGGAAGGCGATCTGTTCCTGAATTTCAGAAATATAAGCTTTGTACGGAATAATGAGTATTCAAATCCCATAACGGAAGGATATACACTTATAGGCTGGTTTATTCAGCCGGAACTTGTTTACCGTCCGGTTAAGAAAGCAGAGATCCGCCTCGGGGCACACCTTCTGAGCTTCTCGGGGACAAACAGGTTTTCACTTGCCAAACCGGTCTTTTCCACAACATGGTTCCTTTCAGACCATACCCGCTTTACAATCGGATCTCTTCAGGGATCCGACAGCCACAAGATGCTCGATCCTCATTTCAGCAGGGAAAAAACCTTCACCAACTTTTCGGAGGACGGTCTGCAACTGGTAAGCCGCAGCCAAAGGATATTCAGCGATACCTGGGTAAGCTGGGAAAACTACATCTTCAGGGGCGATAAT
>JAKLIJ010000085.1 GCA_022709665.1 Bacteroidota bacterium | reverse complement strand
GCTGAAGAAGAAGTGATGAAACTTGAAGAGTCGGAATGGGCTCTTCTTACACAGTCGGGTATGTCGGCCATCGATACTGCGGTTTCAGTTTTTCAGAAAACAGGCATTACAAGTTCCTGGCTGTTTTTCAGTGAGATATACGGAGGCACAATTTCCTACACTGAATCAATTCTAAAAAACAGGAGAGGAATCCGGGTAAGCTATTTCAATCCGGTGAATGAAGTTTACGACCTTGATGCTTTTGCAGCTGTTCTCAGGGAACTCAGGCCCGGTCTGGTTTATATAGAAGCAATTTCCAACCCGATGCTTATTGTCACAGATCTTCAAAAAGTGATTGAAATGGCCCATTCGGAGGGCGCTGCAGTGATAGTAGACAATACTTTTGCAACACCGGTACTGTGCAAGCCGCTTTCATTCGGAGCCGACATTGTTATCCACAGCGCAACCAAGTACTTTTCAGGTCATGGCAACATAACCGCAGGAGTGATGTGCGGAAATGATGACTCACTTATGAAACAGGCTGTTGAATACAGGAAATATGTGGGGCACATGTTATCGCCCGATGATGCCTACCGTCTGCAAACGCAGATCCAGAGCTTCAGGCTCAGGTTTGAAGCCCAATGCCGGAATGCGGTAGGAATAAGTGAATTGCTTGTGCATCATCCTTCGGTTGAAAAAGTATGGTATCCCGGCCTGCCCGGACATCCAAGCCACCAGACAGCCCTCAGACTTTTTGGAAACAGAGGATTCGGCGCCATGGTAACCTTTAGCTTTGGAGGAAAGTCTGAGAAGGAAAGGAAAGACAGGCGTGACAGTTTCATAAAAGCTGTTTCAGGCAGCATTAAAATAATACCATCGCTCGGTGACCCGCGTACCATTATAATGCCTGTTGAATCGGTCTGGGGAGCAAAATATCCCGATCCCGGAATAATAAGGATGTCTCCGGGATTTGAGGATTGGCAGGAGATGAAGGATACTATTTCGGGAGCTCTTGATAAAGCCCTTTAATCCAAATGTTCAGCTCCAGTCCACAGGTTCTGCTCCATTTGCGGAAAGATAATCATTGCATTTGCTGAAATGCCTGTTCCCGAAGAATCCCCTGGAAGCTGAAAGGGGAGAGGGATGCACCGATTCCAGAACAAGATGCTTCGAACGGTCGATCGATTCGCCTTTCTTCTGAGCATAGGCTCCCCACAGAAAAAACACCAGATTTTGTTTTTCGCTGTTTAGCGTCCTGATGACAAAATCAGTGAATTCTTCCCATCCTCTTCTCTGGTGAGAGCCGGCCTGGTGTGCCCTCACGGTAAGCGTGGCATTGAGTAGAAGCACACCCTGCCATGCCCATCGTGTGAGATCACCGGAAGATCTTACCCTGATGCCGAGGTCTGATTCTATTTCCCTGAAAATATTAACCAGACTAGGAGGGTAATCAACTCCATCCTTCACTGAGAAGCAAAGTCCATGGGCCTGACCGGGTCCATGGTATGGATCCTGTCCGATTATCACAGCTTTCACCCTGTTGAAAGGACACACATCAAATGCGTTGAAAATCAGCGATCCGGGAGGATACACTATTCCATTCCTGTATTCTGCCCTTACGAAATCAGTAAGCCTTATAAAGTACTCCTTTTTAAATTCAGCCTCAAGCTTAGATTTCCAGCCAGGTTCAATTTTTACATCCATACCTGAAAAATACACAAAAAAAATCACAAATCAAACCGCTTTGTAAATGAACCACGAACCTGCATCCGGGCTAAATTGAGAAGTAAAATGGTACCTTTACAAAAAAAATTATATGGCACTGGAAATAGAACGTAAATTTCTGGTAAATGGAGAATTCAGGCATCTCGCCATAAGGCAGATTGAGATAAGCCAGGGTTACCTTTCAGTTGATCCCGACAGAGTAGTGAGGATCAGGATTACAAACGGGAAGGCCATACTGTCAGTAAAGGCCCCGAAGTCAGGCGCTGAGTTCTCCCGGCATGAGTGGGAATTTGAGATACCTTTCTCAGAGGGTCAGGAGATGCTTAAGGTATGCCTGCCTGATGTGATATTAAAGACACGCTATATTGTTCCGGAGCAAGGCCACCTGTTTGAAATTGATGTGTTTCACGGAAAAAATGAAGGGCTTGTAATTGCCGAGATAGAACTGAGCAGCGAGAATGAAAATTTCATCAGACCGTCATGGCTTGGGAAGGAGGTTACAGGGGATCTCCGCTATTACAATGCCAGCCTGATATGAATGCAACTATTTCTTGAAAACGAAGTAAACAGCCAGTACCAGGAACATAAATCCAATCAGATGGTTTGTACTGAAATGTTCATCCTTGAAAACCACCAGGGTGAATCCTGTAAAGACCAGAAGGGAAATAACTTCCTGAATCACTTTAAGCTCCACAAGTGAGAAAGGGCCTCCGTTCCCCCTGAACCCCATCCGGTTGGCCGGAACCTGGAGCGAATACTCGAAAAGAGCAATGAACCAGCTGAGCAGGATGACTGCCAGGAGGCTGAGGTTTTCAAACCTGCTGATTGTCTTTAGCTTGAGATGACCATACCAGGCAAATGTCATAAAAGCGTTTGACAGAACGAGCAACAGGATAGTTGAGATTCCTTTCATTGTAATTCAGTTTTTTGGGAAATAAAGAAGGAAAAAGTAAGCTCAGAGTACTTTAGAGTATATCTGTTTCGGGTCGCCGGGGCCGTAAAAATCCTTGAGGCTTGCCTGAAGGGTATAACCGTTTCTCTGATAGAAGGCCTCGGTTGGTGCGTATAATGGTCTTCCTGAGGTTTCGATCCAAAGGATTTTACCTCCTTTACTGCGGACATCGTTCTCTATTTCGAGGAGCATCCCTGAACCGAGCTTTTTGTGCCTGGCATTCTGATGGACAGCAATCCAGTACAAATCCCAGGAGTGTGTGGAGAATGAATTCTTGCCGTAATTGGCAAAAGCTATAACCCCGCTTTCATCTGAAGCCCGGAGCCAGTAATAACCGCTGGTTTCCGATCCTTTTTTTAGTGTTTCGTCGGCAATTTCGAGGGCGGTATCTATCTCAAAATCATAAAAAAACGATGTAGAACGCAGGATTTCCTCTATTCGGATAAGGTCACCAGGTTCTATGCCTTTTGAAATTATTGCCATATTAATCAGTAATTGATATCTTCTATAATTCTTGTAAGCACAGTTGTTACAGGAATACCGGCTTTTCTTGTTGCTGCCATCAGTCCGCTGTCAGGCGACATGCAGGGATTGGCGTTCACTTCGATAATAAAGGGGTTTTCATGATCGTCAACTCTCATATCCACCCTGGCATATCCTTTTAGCCCGAACACATTCCAGCATTTCAGGGCAAGTTCATTGATACGCCTGGAAAGTACAGGGTTTATTTTGTCACCGGGGAAATCCCTTATTGTGTTTTCATATTCAAAACTGTCCTCAATCCATTTCGCCTTGAAGTCCACAATTCTGGGCATGTCTGACGCAAAATTATGGAAGACCATTTCGGCTGCCGGCATAACTTCAGGACCGCTTCTGCCAGCAATAACACTTATGTTAAACTCACGTCCATCGATAAAATCCTGTATGATCCAGTGGGAGTCATCAAGCGCTTTAAGCCTATCTTCATCCTCGGTGGCGAAGGTAAATACCGAATCCGCAGTGATCCCCAGCGAACCGTCTTCCCATATCGGCTTAACAATGTAACGTTGACCTGGTTTCAGCAGATTTACCTGCGAAGGCAGATAAGTAAGTGGTGTGGCAAGGTCGTGCTCCTTTAATATTTTAGCAGTGAGAGCTTTGCTGGTAGTAAGAAACAATGCCTCAAGCGGATTTCCGGAATAAGGTATTGAATACATATTCAGCAGGGCAGGGACGAAATAGCACAGTTCTCCCTTATTGTTTATAGATTCCACGAGGTTAAAGACGAAATCAGGTTTTTCTGCAGCGACTTCAGCTACCTCATTCATGAAGTTTGAGGTAATTCCCCTTGTATAAACGAGAATGCCCAGTTTTTCAAGATTTTCGCCAATATATTCAACCTGTTCCAGTACATCCAGTTCGTCGGCAAGAGCTCCTTCGAGGGGCTGATTGAATAGGATGCAGCATTTTTTCATTGTCATCTTTTTAAGTGATGCCTTTTTAGCGCCGATTCAATTATTCTTTCCATAAGTTGCTGGTATTTAATACCAGCCATATTCGAAAGTATAGGAAGGTCGGAATGCACCGGGTGAAGACCTGCAAGGGGATTAACCTCAATGAAGCAGATACGGCCATACCTGTCGGCCTTCACATCTACGCGTCCGGCATCAAGACCATCGAGGGCTTTCCATGCTTTCAGCGCTACACTTTTGCATTCTTCAGTGTACTCACCTTCCATTGGAGTGTATTTGCAAAAGACCTGATAGTTTTCCTTGAATTCGACAGAATAAGGCAGATTATCCTTGCATTCAATTTCCATTCCTCCGATTGCCACAGCATTATCTCCCGAACCAATCAGTCCCACCGTGAATTCCCTTCCGGGGAGATATTCTTCCACCAGCACCGGCTGATGGTATCCGGTAAGGAGGTATTCGACCATTTCCCTGAGTTCTTTCTCGTTATGAACCAGGTTCTTCTCGGTTATCCCCTTGCCTGTTCCTTCAGAAACGGGTTTTACGAACAACGGGTACTGAAGATTGCATTTGACAATATCCCTGGCTTCCGATATCAGAATTCCCGGACTTACGGGGACACCGGCAGCTTCAACGATAAGCCTTGTGAGGTGCTTGTTAAGTGATATACCCATAATAACTGGTCCGCTGAACACATAGGGAATTCTGTACTGATCGAGGATAGCCGGCACTACTGATTCCCTTCCGTCGCCATACAGACCTTCTGCGATATTGAAAACCATATCCCAGCGTTTTCCGGCAGCGAGTGCATCAATAAGCTGGAAGCAGTTGCCGATAAGTTCGGTTTCAAATCCCATGGCTCTTATTGCAGCCTCAATGGCATCAACTGTATCCTGTTTATCAAACTCAGCAGTATCTTCCATGGAATAACCACGTTCGAGATACCACGACCTGAGGTCGTAAGTCAATCCGATCTTCATATTTTGAATTTCCTATCTTTCGGGATACTCACAGACATCTCCCTTGTAATTCCGCAGAACGATATGTTCTTCATTATGCTCCACAACGTAGTCGGGAAGCAAAGGTATTTTTCCGCCTCCGCCGGGGGCGTCGATTACAAAGGTAGGGACCGCATATCCGCTTGTAAAGCCTCTTAGACCTTTCATAATCTCAAGACCTTTTGCCACTGTTGTCCTGAAATGGCTGGATCCCGGTATCAGATCACACTGGTACAGGTAATATGGCCGTACTCTGACTTTTAGCAGTTTATGCATAAGCTCCTTCATAACCGGCACATTGTCATTGATTCCTTTCAGAAGGACAGTCTGGCTTCCGAGTGGAAAACCTCCGTCGGCAAGCTTATTGCATGCTGCAGCACACTCTTCCGTTATTTCGGAGGGGTGAGAAAAGTGCAGGCTAAGAAACAGGGGATGATATTTTCTCAGAACATTAATCAATCCGTCAGTTATTCTCTGAGGAAGAACGACAGGTGTCCTTGTTCCGATGCGTATGATTTCCACATGCTCTATTCTGCGGATGTTCGACAGAATATAGTCGAGTGTATCATCTGTGAGGGTAAGAGGATCGCCGCCACTGATAAGGACATCCCTGACCTCCTTATGGCTTGCTATATAGTTGAAAGCTTTTTCATAGTCTTGTTTTCCCAGCTTATCCAGTCTTCCTACTGAATGAGAGCGGGTGCAGTACCTGCAATAATTTGAGCACACCTGTGTGACAGTGAAAAGTACCCTGTCGGGATAACGGTGTACAATTCCCTTGACGGGAGAGAAAGCTTTCTCATGAAGGGGATCCGACTGTTCGCTTCTGGTCGTTATCAGCTCTTCAACAACAGGCACAACATTCCGGCGAAGCGGATGCGATGGCTTTGTGTTGTAGATCAGAGAGGCAAAATAGGGGGTTATCCGTAAAGGAAGGCGGCCCTTCAGATTGTTGATTGCCATAATCTCCTTCTCGGTAAGCTTCATTATCCTTTTCAGATCATCAATACTGTTAAAAGAATTGCGAAGCTGCCATTTCCAGTCATTCCAGGATTCATAAGATGTCAGGGGGAAGTAACGGTGCATAAATTCCGAACTCCGGTTGCTAACTGACAGGTTTGGGATTACGTTTTGCGAAAAAATCGTGGTTTTCGCACCAGGCTCTTCATCAGAAGAACAACCCACGAGGCGACTCTCACAGCGGAGGGTTGCAACCTCATTATTGTTAGCGTTCATTTTTGTCGATGAAAAATTTCATCAAATGCTTTAAGTTGTCTAGAGTTTATTGGTTTTAGTTAAAAATAAATTGCGCCAAAAATATACATTCCGTAAATACATTGTACAATCCGGCAAATAATAATATTAACAGTGAAAAACAGTTTTCAACATGCCAGCTTCAGAATAATTCCACCAAAGACACATAATGCTGTTAATCAATTCATTATTATATCCGAAAGATACCTGATTTTTACTTGCCGGGTGCCCTCCGGCACTCATGTTTTCAACTCTTTTTTTCATACTTTTCTTTTGCCGGTCTTTCTGATTTTCTTCTTAACCGTTTTGCTTTTTTTTAAGATTGCACTCATTCAATTTTCATGCCATCTTTTTTCCCTCTCCCCGGACCGGTCCCCGGCCAGGGAGAAACGGAAAAATTTGCACTATAACGTAGTATTATTGCATTAATTATTATTTGAACGAAAAATGTGAGGAAAGCTTCCCCTGAAAAGAAGGGATTTTACTTACAGGGGATAAGCAAAATTTTATTCTCAGGGGATGAAAATCTTAGTGACGTTGCTTATTCCGGATCTTGACAGTGCAACAATGTAAATGCCTGATGAAAGAGAAGATACATTGAATTCGCAAAGATTGCTGTCGACAAAAAGCTCTTTGACAAGTCGTCCGTTCAGATCAATAAGGCTTAACCTGAAGCCGCGGAAGTCGGCTTCAAGGGGGATCTGCACCAGACCGTCCCTGACAATTGCAACCAATGGCATATTCCTGTTGATCTTTATATCCAGCGAACTTCTTACACCTGATCCGTCTCTTGCAGAAGCAACAACAGTGACCATCCCGTCCTCAATCCCCACCACAAGTCCGGACTCATTTACTTCAGCCTTCCCCGTGATATTCTCAACCGACCATTCCACAGTTTTATCTGTAGCATGCTCAGGGAGTATTTCCGTTTTCAACTGGAGAGTTGACTTTTCTGCGGAGATTACAGTTGATCCGTCCACGGGAGAAATCAATATTTCCGAAACCGGGATCATCTGGTTTGAGATAGTTATTTCAACTATCCCGCTAACTGCCGATCCGTCGGTCGAAGAAGCAACGATTGTGATAAGGCCGTCGCTGATTGCTGTAAGAAGTCCTGACTGACTGATGGTTGCTTCTCCTGAGCCGCCTGCCAACGACCATACAACTGATTTATAGGTTGCATTTGAAGGGCTAATGTTTGCTGTAAGCTGAAGGGTACCGTTATCGATGTCAATGACAGGTGATCCGCCATCTGGCGAAATAGTGATACCAGTGACAGGAATGATCTGATTCAGAATAGTAAGGGCCAGACTGCCGTATATTCCCGATCCGTCGTTTGAGGTTGCCCTTGCTGTCACTGTTCCGCTTGAGACGGCAGTTACCAGTCCGGTCTGACTGATAGTCGCCTGACCAGTACCGTTAATGACTGACCATGTAACTGATTTATTTGTTGCATTCGCAGGAAGAATCTGGGCGATCAACTGCAGTGTCCCCTTATTAACAGCTATTACTGTTGATCCTCCTGTTCCTGCTACTGTTATGGATGAAACAGGTATGGGTACAGGATTTCCGTCCCAGCCTGCAAGTCGTGCCCACAACCACCAGGCAGCATAGGCCTTCCTGTTAGCATTAAGCGGTTTGGAGTGCGCAGATGTGCAGATATACCAGTCAATATTCAGATTATGGCTCTGTTGCCACGATTCAGCCCAGTTCCTGTCGCGTGAACCGTCATTGTTGCTGTCATAATCGCAGTTGTCGTTGGCTGCCCTGTTCAGATAATAATTATTGTCGGGATCATACGATTCGATATCGGCAAAATCATATAGGATTTTTCTGTTATTACGACAGTAGCTGCGTATCTGTTCATTTCTTCTGTGAAGAGTGCCGTTCAAACCTGTACCATCGAGGTGTCCGGTCATGTAAACAAATTTCACATTTGGAAAATCAGCTTCAAGTGAAGACATAAGGTTAAGATATGTGTTCACTTCACTCTCGGATGCCGTACTTAACTGGCCGCACCAGGCCCACATAACCACATTTACATTGCTGTTGGCTGAATTTCTGAGATAGCTTCGTGTCGATGAGGCCCAGGATGTGAGATCAGGAGATCCCAGATCCGTTCCTCCTGTAATCCCGTTGTCGTGAATATCGAGAGCGCCGTTCAAACCTCCATTGTTCCAGGAATAAGTGGAACCTTTCCAGTTGTAAAGCCCTGTCATTCCGTCGATCAGCTGGCTTCCGTGGGAAGTATGTTCGTATGCGATGTGCAGAGTCGCTTTTGCCTGGGAAACATAGGCTTCAGGGATGGTTGCCAGACGGGTGCAGTTATGGTCAATGATAATCTGACCGCTAAGCGACAAAGCTGCCTGAAAAAGAAAAACCAAAGCGACAATTCTTTTCATCGGATACTTCTAAACTTTTTCCCTGCAGACACTCCCTGATATGACCAAAAACGTCTGCAATCCCCGCTCTGCTTTAACTTCAGGGGGATCAAATATAAAAAATCTGCTTCAATAACCAATCGAATAAGCCCGGATATTTGATCAGTATACTGATGGATCAATATTATCCGACCTCATTTTTTTTATTTTTCCCCTTTGCTTTTTTTCATCGAGCCGTTCCTTTCTGGAGCCTGCAGTAGGCTGCGTGGGCTTGCGTTCAGGCTTTACCTTAAGTCCGTTCGACAGCATTACCAGCAGTTTCTCTACCGCTTTCTTCCTGTTTGCCAGCTGAGTCCGCTCCGTCTGGGACCTTACAATCAGGTTCCCGGCAGAATTGATTCGCTTT
>JAKLIJ010000084.1 GCA_022709665.1 Bacteroidota bacterium | reverse complement strand
GTTTCTTGAGGGTCTCGGCCTTACTGTACTTCGATTTGAAAACAGGTTGGTATTTCAGGATCCTGAATACATACTTAAGGAAATAAGAAATGCCTTTAAAGGAGAGGTTAAATGTTCTTAATTCCTGTTAAACTACTCTCCATGGAAATAACCACCCTGGCCCGGAAGTAAATCCCAGTCCGGTATAAAAAGCAGTAGCCGGGCCACCCCTCCTTGCGAAGGAGGGGAAAGTTATAGCATTAAATATCTGCATATCAGACACCATATTGAGATTAAAATGATTTGAAACATGATGAAATGTTTATGAATCGGCGATATTGGCTTACAGGAATACAATCAGTTCCGCCTTTCCTGCCGTCATCCCGATAGCTATCGGGACTCGATCATGTTGGTATAAAATGATCCTGAATACATACCTGACGCACTAATTGTCACAAGTCAGGACCGGCGCAGGACCAATGTCTTAGCGAACTTCTCCCTCGACACTCTTTTCAAGTTCGCTCGCGTGCATCAGGAATTCGTCGAGCATCATTTCCTTGTGAAATATCATACCGTGGGTTGCGCGGATCTTTGGGCTGTCATTCTCATAGAAAAAGTCCTTTCCAAGGATGAGCTGCACCCATTTGAACTGTTCCACCCAGATCTGCTGCGACAGATCGCTGAACGGGCCGTCGAGCTCATAACTGGGAAATGAGGCATTAACCTGGCTTATATAGCAGTCCTTGAAAGATTTTTGAAGGACGGCCATTGAATTCAGAGATACCGGAGTAAACACATTTGCCTCAGAAGGAGCGAACTTGAACCACACGTTCCTGTATCCGATGATCCTTAAATCCGACAGGTCTTCCTCTTCCTTCCATACTCTGAGAGCCTGAGCAAGCGCTTTCAGTACCTTATAATGAGTATCGGGACCGGAGCCTTCCGGATCGTAAGCCATGCTCACCACTGAAGGTTTAACCTGTCTCAGCATCCCGAGTATCGGTTCAACGTCGCGTTTTGCAGTAGGTTGGGGAGTAAAAATATCGCCTGTATAAAATCCAAGCCTCAGATGCTGGATGTCACCGACCCTGACTCCGTAGTGAGCCCAAACAAGTTCCTCCTCAAACTCCCTGAGCATCCCTTTAAGCTTCTGGATATCAGGAGGATTTTTTTGTCCACCGTAGCTTGATCTCAGTAATTCGATATTTTTCCTGAGTTGTTCTTCCAGTTCCTCCCTCGATTTCAGCTTGTAGACATCGACCATCACCCTTACTATCCTGTGGCAGAATCCCCTGAGTTTTCCGGCTTCATCATTTGCCGCAATCTTATCGAGATAATGGCTTACATCCTTATCGAATTTGTACATATATCCCTTTTCAAAGAAATCGGGATATTCTATCATATTAATCTTGTCCTGTTCCACATGGTTGAGTGTTTCCTCCATGTAGTTCATAAGCATCTCATTTGTAACGGCGGTGAAGCCCGAGGTGCAGACGGTGAAATGGAACCTGTTTGAGGCTTCCCTGAGCTGGGGTATTATGCAGGGGAAGATCCCGAGCATGATGTCATCATGATGAGGACCGGTATGGAGGAAGACCTGATCTTTTTCCTTCAGAAGGCCTTTTTCTATTTTCTTTTTTGTTGCATCTATCACTTCCTGAACGCGTTCCATACCCAGGTCAGGTATCATGCTGCAATATTTGTCATTTTTAAGGTCTTCATATTCGAGCCTGTGGGCATACTTGTTTATTTTCTGGCACAGGTTAAAGACAGCTCTTTCTGTTTTTTCAAAAGTCCATTCCCCTTCCCTGAAGTATTTATCCACGCTGTCGCTGAGCTTCACTGCAGCGCCTTCGGTTATGTAAAAGCGGGCATTGGGCTGGCGCTGAAGCACTGTTGCAGGGTAGAGATTATCAACCGGATTCTCAAGGGCATTTTTAACAACTGGAGCCTTAGCTTCTCCTGCTGCAAAGATTAGAGTTACTCCCCGGGGATTATATGTTATGGTTCCCAGTCCGATGGTTATAACAAGCCTGTTGCGTGAAACTTCTATCCCGCCCAGGTCTCCGGCCGAAGCGGCCTGGTTTTCAAAGTTGGTCGCTGTAAGTCTTGTTGTTGAGTTGTGGTCAGATCCCCTTGTGTTTGAAGCTACAGATCCGTCGGGGCCCATTCCTCCAAGGTAAAACCCTATTCCTCCCATCTCCCTGATACGGTTCTCGTAGGAAGTGCACCAGTTATCGATCCTGAATAATGACTCCTGCTGGAGTTTCTCGAGCCGCGAAGAAGCCTCCCTGTTCCTGAGTGTAAGATCGATAATGTTATCCGGAAATATTTCAGTGAAGTGTTTTTCCTGAGCAAGCCGGATCTCATTTGCATTTATGAGAAGAGCTTTTGAAGGATCAAGATCAAATCCTTTTATGTAGAAGTTTGTTACATAGTGATAATAACTGTTATGCTGATCCGGGTCGATCGGATAAAAATCCTCTGTCTGTACAAATCTGAGTCCATGCAGCGAAGGCTTCCTGTTAATGGACAGTCCGTACTTTTCCATTAATATCCTGTTTTCCCTTTCGTCCCAGCCGTTAAGTAGCCTGGTTGTCCATTTAATGAAGTATTCAGGAGTTTTGCCGGTTGGCAGGCTGATAACGCCATCGGGATTGTTATTCACCCATTCGAGAAAACGAAGTGAAGTCAGCAAACCAAGATCGGGGACATTACGGACTACTATGTATGGGATTGAGGTCGTAAATTCGTTTCTGCCAGAGGCGTTGAAAAACGACTGCTCTACTTTTGAAAAATCTGCCTTATTCATCGGTATAAAGGTTTATTTTTTGACATTTACCGGGAGTGCTCGAAAATCAATTTATGAACTTTGCAAGTTAAATAAATTAACCCATCCCGGAATCACGAAATCTGTTACTGTTCCTGCTTTTTTATCCCGAAAGCCGGGTCGATCTTAAGAA
Source organism: Bacteroidota bacterium (assembly GCA_022709665.1). Taxonomy (GTDB): domain Bacteria; phylum Bacteroidota; class Bacteroidia; order Bacteroidales; family VadinHA17; genus LD21. The sequence continues at coordinate 6,214 of JAKLIJ010000084.1, read as the reverse complement.
ATTTAATCGCAAGAAGGCCCGGTATTGAACATATAATCACATAGATGAAGAAATTCTCATAACCAAGGAACTCCTTCATGGCTCCGGAGATCATTCCGGGAAGCATCATTCCCAGCGCCATAAGTGAGGTTCCGATCGCATACTCCGCGGTTTTGAACTTGCTTTCACCCACATAATGAAGCATATAAAGCATATAGGCAGTAAATCCGAAGCCATATCCGAACTGCTCGAAGGCAATTGAAAGGTAAACCAAAAAGTTACCCGGCAAAGGCTGAAAATGTGCCAGGTAGATATAGACAGCGCTGGGTACGTTTAGCCACAGAGCCATCATGAAAATAACTTTTTTAAGTCCCAGCCTTGCTGCCGTTATACCTCCCAGGATACCTCCCAGAGTAAGGCTCAGCATTCCGATTGTACCGTAAATGATACCGTACTGGGCGGAGGTAAGACCTATTCCTCCTGCGCTTCTGGAATCGACAAGAAAAGGAGTAGCAACCTTAAGAAGCTGCGATTCGCCAAGCCTGTAAAAGAGAAAGAACACAAGAGCCGGTACAACTCCCGGTTTTGTAAAGAACGATATAAACACTTCCTTGTAGACCTTCCATCCCATCCTTTCACCGGTCTTGTTCTCATCGGCATGGGGCAGCATTATCCTGTTGTAAACAGCAATGGCAAGAAGTACGAATCCAAGAATGATAAGCGATGCAGTCCAGCTGAAAGCAATGTTACCTGCAGTTATCAGAAATTGTGTGGATGTTTCGCCTGTCAGGTTATGATTCACTTTCAGGGCAGCTGCAACCGGCTTGTTCCAGTTGCTGCTGTCAAATTCGAATCTCCCGGTTGTTGTTCGCGACAGGTCGATATCCTTGCTTCCCGTTTCCCTCGAAAGGTTAACTACCACAGTTTCCCCTTCCTCCGGCGGGGCCGAAAGAGCGATATATACAACTGCAGAGTCGACAGCTGATTTGCCTTCCTGGTAGAGGGGAACATTGAGTTCAGAAGGAAAGATTAGGACTGAAGGCTTATCCTGCGACTGTACTATTTCAATATCATCCGGATTCACCGGAACAAATTGTCCCGGAGGGACTGATTTCGCCGTAAAAGTTACAGGGTCAAGTCCGGTGTTCTTTTGTATTGTACCTGCCAGCACAGGCACAAGTCCAAGGGCTGTCAGCATCGCAAACCTGTAAAATGTGGATCTGATACCCACGAAGAACGACTGCTGATGCTGGTTGAGGGCATACATGTAAAATCCGTCGGCGGCAATATCGTGGCTTGCGGATGAAATGGCAATTATTGCAAATACTGCAAGGCTTATTGGATAGAAGAAAGAGAGGGGCATCACCATTCCTGCCGCAATGAAAGCGGCTCCAAGAAGAAGCTGGGTCCAGACTACCCAGTTTCGTTTTGTCGATACCACATCGATATAGGGGCTCCACAGCGGTTTAATGGCCCATGGAAGGTAGAGAACACTCGTCCAGAAAGCGAATGAGGCGATAGAAATACCCATCGTCTTGTAAATCAGGCCGGAGGTGGTCATCACAATACTATAGGGGACTCCCTGGAAAAAATAGAGAGTCGGGACCCATGCCCAAGGCGAGCGTTCTTTTCTTTTGCTCATAAACTGGCAGTTTCGTGTTGTTGTTATTCGTTTATAAGATTATCCGTTGCAGGGTAATAAAGTTTTTCAAAAACCGCATTCCTGAAATAATGCCTCAGTATCTTCCGGTATGAGTATCCTTTTTCTCCCATCATGGCAGCTCCTATCTGGCACAATCCGACTCCATGGCCCCATCCGGCCCCGCGAAGCACAAACTTTACCTGGTTACCGTCATCTTCCCTGTCGGCTATAAAACAGGAACTGTAAAGATGCGACTTTGACAGAGATTTTCTTATCTCCAGTTCCTTCCCTATGATAAAAGATTTCCTGCTGCCTTCTATCCTTAGCCTGCTTATTCTGCCGGAAGGGCCTCTTTCCAGAGGGGTGATGCCTGTAATGATTCCAAAATCGATCCCGGAACGCTCCCTGACCAGTCTGCTAAGGTCTTCCTGAGTGTATACAACCTTCCACCTGAAAAAATCGTTTGTCTCCTGATCGTAGTCATTTAGTACCTGCGAAAGAACCTTAAGGTCGGTTGTGTTGCAGAAGGCTTCGGGATTTCCAAGTATCCACTCCCTGGCGTTTTTTTCATCCGACAGATCGGTGTTGAATCCCGGCGGCAGCTCCGGATTATCCGGTATTCCCTGCAGGTAGGGATGATTGACCGGTTCCCACGTATTTTCAAAAAGCTCGGTAATACCGCCGCAGCACTTGTAATAACGGGCATCACAGATCGCTCCTCCGTAAGTGATCACCTCGCCGTAAGTCTCATTGATCACCTTTACAACTGCGGGCGACGAGGCACGGGTGATACCCTGGTATCTCTGGCAATGATCGTCAGCACATACATCGAAATTGACATGATCTTCGCGGTCGTACCATTTGATTATCTCATCAGCCGACCTAATGGAGGAGGTATATCTGCCACCCCCGGCCCGAATATCCGCAGCCTTAAGGATGCGGCTCTTTGATAGCTGGGCCAGCAGCCAGCTCCTGGAAGTTACTGCATGAGCCTTGAGGAACTCCTCCGATGATGTGGCTTTCATCTCCGAGGATATTACACTTATGAGGTAATCCTCGACAGAAACAATATTTACTGCAGTTAAATTATCGCCCTCGGTAATAAGCCTGAGACTTCCCCTGAAAACCTGATCCTCTCTTCGTTCCCAGTGAAAATCAACCCCTATTGTAACACCATGAAGAACCAGTGATGCTGCAGCAGGATCGAGCGGTACGAGGTCTGCCGGGGCTTCATTAACATATTCCTGTTCCCCGTTTACAAGTTTAATTCGATTATCAGACCTAAGGGCTGTCCATTTTCCGGTCAGTTTTTTACCCGATCCTTTTTCAATAAAAACACCATTCAGTGTAAAACCGATCTCTTTATCGGAAAAAATACCCACCTGTATTTCAGGTACCACTCCTTTTTCAATCATATTATTTCGCTGACTAAAGCTTCAATTTCATTATCATTAAAACAAACCTGGCTGAATATGTCAATGACATCCTCACCGGTAATCTTCTCATAATCCTCTTCCCTCGGAGTGATAAGAACGCCTCCCAGATCGACTGCTGCAGGGCTTATAAGCAACCTGTCGTCACCGGATGAGAAAAACTGACGGGGCCTGTGCTGTTTCCTGGGGAAAATGTGGATAGTCCATTCATCTGATGAATAACCTGAGAGGATATTCATCATCGGTTCCGGTCTTTCCGGCTGACGGTGGCTAAGGCTTTCGAAGAGCTTCCCAAATACCCCGGCTAGTTTCTCCCCGTCGTTTCCCCTTAATGTTATAATTCCCCTCAGATAACCCTCCCACTTCCATATCTCAAGCCCCGGAACCGATGAAACGAGCCTTGCATGCTTCCCGCCTGTGAAATCCATTTCAACAGGCATGAAGCCGATATTGCCTGCCTGGAAATGCAAATGATCGGGGGCTGATGCGCCTGACTGGGGACCGTTGTAAAAAACAGTAAAACTGGGCATTGCCTGCGCCAACAAAAGCATCTTTCCGAAACTGTCACTGATTTTCTGATCGCTGTGTGAGCAGGACGGAATTGTAAGATGACGCCTGAATATCGGAAAAGGGTTTACAAGAATTATCAGATCATCTCCGAAGGGGATCCCTTTCTGTTCCTTTGGCCGGTTATCGGCGCAAAGAAAGCACGGACGCTGTTTTACAGAGCTGTCATCCACTTTGGCCGAGGACGATGTTATTCTGGCCGGGTTGAATTGCACAAGAACTTCAAATCCTCCGAATGAAAGCCTTTTAGTTCTTACCATCGACAGGTTTCTGTAGTTTATTCCTGCAAGCTCCCAGCCTGCAAGCTGGTCAGAAAACAATTCGTCGATCCTGTCGGATAACATTACCTCAGTTTTCAATTCTACTTTCCGTTTCTTTTATATTGAATTCCAGGGCCATGTATTCAACGAGCGGCTATGGAATTCAAGACCTGCAATTTACTATGGTTGAGTTTCTTTCTCGCAAGCAGTTCGGTAGTCCTTAGTCTGTCCTTATAAAGGTTATGGGCGTTTAAGGTTGCCGTATCGAGGGCCGCGTCGGTATTTCCTTCCCATCTGCGGCACAGGTAAAGAGGCTCGTAAATCCGTCCTATCCTGTATTCACGGCTGATTGAAAGTCCGACCGCATAATCCTCGCCATAGCTTACATTTGGCACCCTGATGTTTCTTAAAACAGGAGTATAAAAAGCCCTGGGGGCGCCCAGACCATTAATTCTCAGGGCATTGTTTCTGCCGTTATCGGGAGTCCATTCCCTGTGGTCGATTATTCCGGGAGGCAGGTCCTCAAGGTTGAAATTCACCATTTTATATGATCCCACTACCATTGCGCATTTCTGGGTATAAAATGCTTCGACTATCCTGCTCAGGACCTTACTGTCGGAATATAGGTCATCACTGTCGAGTTGTACGGCAAATTTCCCGCAAAGCTCATTAAAAACGCCTTCATTCCAGCAGCCGCCGATACCAAGATCGAGGCGTTCAGGGACAATGTGAACAATCCGTTCGTCTTTTTCACAAAATTCACGGATCCTGTCGGTAGTCCCGTCAGTTGAATGATTGTCGATCACGATCAGGTTAAACCTGAAATCAGTTTCCTGTGAGAGAACAGAGCTGATTGCGTCGCCGATGGTCTTCACACGGTTTTTTACCGGTATAATTACTGAAGCTTCATAGGGGAAATCCTCAGTATCGAAGCTGATATCACTGAACTCCGGACTGAGCCATGCTCCTGTCCTTTTCAGATGTGAAGTACAGGCCGATTCCATTTCGATCTGCACATCCCGGTTTTTCGGATCCACGTAATCGAACTGCTTTTCGCCTGATAAGCGCATATCCGGTTCAACTTCTGTATACAGCATCTCAGGGATTCTCACAACCGGATGCTTTTCCGATACCCGGAGTCGAAGATCATACAATCCGGCACATCTGAAATCAGAATCCATACTCAGGCAGGCTTCCTTAAAGGCAGCTGTCTTCCAGAGCGTTACCGATCCGAAATTGAAATCATCCCGAAGGCTGCCCTCCTGGTAATCGATAACCGGATGAGCGCTAAGTTCGCCTTTACGGTTTTCGCGGTAATCGGAATATACAATTCCGGCATCCGTGTCGCGGCAGACCTGCATCATTCGTTGAAGTGCGAACTGGCCAACCTGGAGGGGAAATGCTTTTGTGTAGATAAGAATATATTCGCTGTCAGCCAGTTCCGCCATCGCCTTTATGGCAGCTGTTGAAGTTATTACGGCAGCCTGCAGAAAACTGGTGTCAGGGCAGCATGAACTGCCCCGCGGGTCCTCCTCTCCCACTATCACAATGCTTTCAACCGTTCCCGACTTTCTCAATGAAACGGCGGTTTTGCAAAGCCATTTTGTGTCTTTAAAAAGTATGAAGGATGTGATTGGTTTTTCCATAGTAAGGAATTTCTTTTGATTATCAATAAGTTTGATTTTGCTTGACATGACCCCCTTTCCCGTTTCCCCCAAGGGGGAAAAGCTTCCCGCCCCTTCTCCCTTGGGGGAAGGTTGGGAAGGGGGTAAATACAATAAATAATGAATTTACTTTCATTTCAAAATGTCTTTATTTCTTATTTAAGAATTCAAGAATCTGATTCATTAACTTATCCCTGTCATTCTCATCCGGGATAGTTTCGAACGGGAAGCCCGTTATAACAATGTTATAACGTCCCCTGAATGCCACTCCGGCTGATGAGTTGTTTTCGGAATACCTGAACGAAGTCACAGCACCTTTACCCGAGGGTTCTATTGCATCGGGAGCCTCAACAGTGTAAACCGAAGGCGAAAAACCGGTATTGAAGCTGAAGGATCCTTCGAAATGAGGTTTTGCATAATCTGTTGCATAAACCTTTCCCGTCCTGACGGCATGTCCTGTACGAGGGATGAAATGAAGTGTCGATTCTGCAAACTTCAGAGCTATGGAGTCATTGTCTGCCATCAGGTCGGAACCCACATAAGCGCCTGACATGAACACTGACTTGCCTTCAGCGGTGACCTTTCCAATCCTGTCCATAAATTCAGGAGTGTATATCCTGAAATCCAGCTGTGAGGTATCCCTGAATGAGGGAGTTGATTTCTCCTCTC
>JAKLIJ010000083.1 GCA_022709665.1 Bacteroidota bacterium | reverse complement strand
TTCTTATTGGGTTTGACCTCCGGAGGTCTTCTCGATAAAGCCATAGCCGCTAATTTTTGATATATCCGATTATCAAATTCAAAAATATAGATATTTTCCGACCGCCGCCCATCATTTCACAGGTTTTCTGCAGTAATCACACGGTTTGGTCCTGAATCGCATAATTTACTAATTTTGAGAAAATATTTCAGATGGAAACATTTGTTTGCTGCAACGTTTTCGTTCCGCTTCGATCGGGCCCCTCTCATCGCTCCGAAATGCTAAGCCAGGTCCTTTTCGGTGAAAAATACAGGATCACCGACCACGTCGGTCACTGGTATAAAATAGAAACCCTGTTTGACAATTACAGCGGATGGATCGACACCGATCACCTTCAGCATTCACCGGCAGTACCTGACGATAAGGGACAAGTTCTCAACAGGTCGCTTCTCTGTCACAAGGAGGACGGCACCAGGATGGTTCTCGAGGCCGGCTGTGAGGTTTACGATCCCGATTTTGAAAAAGCCCGGTTCAGAGCCGGCGGAAGCTTTTTCTCAGCGGGTTCCGGTTTCGACAATTCATATCTGATGGTTTCCGGGTCGCTGGCCGACACTGCACTGAAATTCATAAACTGCCCCTATATCTGGGGAGGCAGGATACCATCAGGCATCGACTGCTCAGGATTTGTCCAGCTTGTTTACAAGATCCGCGGAATAAATATACCTCGCGACAGCTGGCAACAGGCCGAAGCAGGGGTCAGCATAAGCTTCCTTGAAGAAACACTTCCCGGCGATCTTCTTCTTTTCGATGATGAAAGGGGGAAAATAACACATGTTGGCATGATACTGTCGCGCGGTCTTGTAATCCATGCTTCGGGAAGGGTAAGGATCGACACTATAGACGCTCAGGGCATCTTCAAGAAAGAAAAAGGAGGGTATTCCCACAAACTGAGAACAATAAGAAGGATTACAGGAATACAGCCTGATTCAGATCTGTAAAAAAATTCCCGTAACAAAATGCAGTTGCCGCATTAGTTCTGACCGGATCTGTTAATTATCTTTCCGGTTAGTTCAAGAATTGATTCTTCTTCCTGTATTGCCTTCTCTTCAATTGCTTTGCCTCGAGAGACAAGATCTTCAGTAAATTCCCTGTCATCAAGTCCGGCTGTATTAATCCTTACATTCAGATAAGCTCCTCTGATGCACGATCTGAGAGCAAGCGCTCCCACTGCCGCATCGGTAACTGAGTTTGGATTTCCCTTTTCAACCATTTCCCTGATAAGGGCAAAAGCGGGCAGCGCTGCTTCCATAACCCTGAAAGGAACAAGTGCAGCATTCCTTGTTGCTTCAGCAATTGCTGAATTTCTGGCAACTCTCTCCTCCTCTGTCTTTTTTGGAAGACCAAAAGCCTCCAGTATCCTGTTGAAAGCTTCAGTATCCTCGTCAACGAAGCTAAGCAGTCTGTTCTGTATGTCCTTGCCCTTCTCCGCCCATTGAGAAAACTCCTTCCACCTGTGATCCCATCCTCGCTTATGCCCCGAAATATTTGCCACCATGGTTCCGAGGGCGACCCCGAGCGATCCTATATAAGCCGATACGGATCCGCCGCCGGGAGCCACCGACTCCGAGGCAGTCTCATTCATAAAATCCTTCAGGGTAAGCGATCTCAGCTTACCCTGGTCATCATTTCCGGCAATCACATATTCAATGATCTTCTCCCGGGGATCAAATCTGTTTATATCGCTTAATCCCATAGATTTAGCTGCTATTTTCACAAGCTCATCATCGGGAACACCAGTGGAACGCTCCTGCTTTTCAAGAAAATACCTTCCTGCTTCCAGCATCGACTTAAGCGGGATCAGTCCTACAAGCTCTGAACCGGTTACCCTGATCCCCCTTGCCTCTGCCTTTCTGCAAACCTCATCGAAGGCAATATGGACGGGTGTCACTGAAATATTGGTCAGGTTCATTGATATCTGTGCAATTCCGTATTCCTTTATATACCACCCTATGGCCTTCACGCACTTAAGAGTTCCGGGTACATTAATCATTTGCCCGTTTTCGCCCTTTACCATTCTTCCCTTTTCCCTGACATCGAATGCAATGGCATTGGCCCTGCGTGTAGAAGTAGTGTTCAGATTGATATTGAAGGCTACTAGAAAATCTCTGGCCCCCACAGCTGTTGCTCCTGATCGCACATTGAAGACCGATGGCCCGAAATCGGGCTTCCATTCAGGATCCGCCAGCTTCTTCCTTAATCCTTCATATTCACCTGCCCTGCAACTGGCCAGGTTTCGCCTTTTCTCCTCAAAAGCCGCATTTTCATAACAGTATACCGGAATCGACAGTTCCTCTCCTATTCTCTCTGCAAGCCTGCGAGCATAAACCACTGTTTCCTCCATGGTTAACCCCGAAACAGGGACCAGCGGACATACATCAGTTGCACCCATCCTGGGGTGTTCGCCATGGTGCTTCGACATGTCGATCAGCTCCGATGCCTTCCTCACTCCCCTGAAAGCAGCTTCAACCACCGCTTCCGGCTCCCCCACAAAAGTCACCACAGTCCGGTTTGTATCACGTCCCGGATCAACATCGAGAAGCCTGACACCTTCTACGGATTCAATGGCACCAGTGATCTGTTTAATAATATTCATATCCCTGCCTTCACTGAAATTCGGGACACACTCGATGATTCTTTTTTCCATATGATTATTTCAGATCTTAATTTGTTATACCGATATTCCGGAAAACCGCGTCACATGACGATGGGATTCCAAATCTTTCCCCTTAGTATCACCGTGTCGACCAGGTTGCTTCCAAAAGCGTAGGGAAAGAATCCCAGCGAAGGGATCTCCTTTGTGACAATCAGACCTGCCGACTTACCTTCCGTGACAGTACCGTGAGAATCACCGACTCCCATGGCACAGGCGGAATTGACAGTTACGGCATTGAACACTTCTTCAGGTGTCATTTTCAGCCTGATGCATCCAAGCGACATTATAAGCTTCATATTTCCTGACGGGGATGATCCCGGATTGTAGTCAGAGGCAAGGGCCACCGGTAAACCCGAATCTATCATACGTCGTGCAGGAGGATCGGGTAATCCGAGGAAAAGAGCTGATCCCGGAAGAAGCGTGGGTATTGTTTCAGAACCGAGAAGAGCAGCTATCTCGTCATCACCCGAACGTTCCAGATGGTCGACCGAAAGGGCATTGTATCTGACACCGGCCTGAACTCCTCCTGAAAAACCAATTTCATTGGCATGTATCTTTGGGATGAGTCCATATTTCATTCCGGCCATCAGTATGCGCTCCGTTTCGTCAACGGTGAAGAATCCTTCATCACAAAAGACATCAATATAATCTGCCAGACCTTCGGAAGCGACCATGGGTATCATCTCGTTGATGACCTGGCCGACATATAACTCCCTGTTGTTTCTGTACTCTTCCGGAACTGCATGAGCCCCAAGAAACGTCGCCCGGATTTCCAGCGGACAGGTTTCCCTGATAAGCCTGATCACCCTGAGCATTTTGAGCTCATCCTCAGTGTTCAGTCCGTACCCGCTCTTGATCTCCACGGCCCCGGTTCCCATACCGGCTATTTCGTTGATCCTTGACAGGGATTCACTATACAGTTCCTCCTCAGTCACATTATGAAGCTTTCGTGCAGAGTTCAGAATACCTCCTCCCCTGCGGGCAATTTCCTCATAGGAAAGACCCCTGATCTTATCAACAAATTCCTGTTCACGGCTGCCCGTATAAACTAAATGAGTGTGCGAATCACAGAAAGAAGGAAAAACAAATTTCCCCGAAGCATCAACAACTTCTAGGGCTGCCTTTGCAGAAAACTGCTCAGAAGAAAGGTCTTCCATCCTGCCATAAGAAGTTATGGTATCATTTTCAGCATAAAGAAAAGCATTCTTCACAGATTCAAGCTTCTGCATATCGCCGCCGTTCTTCACACCCTGCTGCCCCTTACACGTCCCGAACAGTTCCCTGATATTCTTTATCAACAGAGCCATATACGTATTTAGTCGTAAAATTGAAGCCTAAGGTAGCAATTATTGAAAATAACCTTTATGATTTCCATTTTTCTTTACCTTTATCACTCTGAACCAAAACTCTACCCTATGAAAAAGACCTTAACCCTGATGCTTGCCTGCCTGATAACTGTCCTCATTGCCGCACAGGATGACAAGGCAAAGACAGGATGGAAATTCGGAGGTGCACTTCCTGCAATTTCCTTCGACAGCAACCTTGGATTCCAGTACGGAGCGCTGGTCGAGTTTTTTAATTACGGAAGCCCGAGCATCTACCCGAAGTGGGAAGATCATATCTATGCAGAGGTCTCCCGGTTTACAAAAGGAAGCGGCATCTATCGCCTGATGTTTGAATCGAACCACCTGATCCCCGGGATTGAATGGGCTGTCGATCTAAGCTACCTGCCAGACCTGGCCAACCATTTCTATGGCTTCAACGGCTATGAATCGGTTTATAACGCCGACTGGATGGATACTGAGGCTTCAGCTTACAGATCAGCCATGTTCTACAGGCACGAAAGAAACCAGTTCAGGTTCAAAAACGATTTCCTGGGCAACCTGTCGGGTGAGAAGCTGAAATGGAGCGCCGGATTTGCATTCCAGAAATTTGAAGTAAAATCGGTGAATATCGACAAACTGAACAAAGGTAAGGATGACGACCTCCTTCCTCCGCTCTCACAGGAACCTGGGCTTTTTGAGCTCTATCGCGATTCACTCGGGATTATCTCGGCCAACGAAGCCGACGGCGGCTGGGTGAACACACTGAAAGCCGGAGTGGTGTGGGACAGCAGGGACAACCGTCCCAATCCCATGAAAGGCATCTGGACAGAACTGGGATTTGAACTGGCTCCCGGTTTCCTCGGAAACGACTGGAGCTTTACAAAGTTCTATATTACCCACAGGCAGTATTTCACACTTGTTGAAAACAACCTCTCTCTGGTTTACAGATTAGGTTATCAGGCAACCATTTCCGGAGAAACTCCGTTTTTCTACCAGTCACAGATGATAACATCAAGACTTACAGGAGCATTCAATGAAGGTCTGGGAGGATTCAGCACCCTTAGGGGTGTGCTTAAAAACAGAGTGGTCGGCGAGGGCTTTGCCCTTGGAAATGTTGAACTTCGCTGGAAACCCATGCATTTCAATTTGTTCAACAAGGAAAGCTATCTCGGGCTTAACCTTTTCTACGACCTTGGAATGGTTACCCGGAAATATGACCTCCCGTCAAACCTGAACTCCACATTCAATTCTGCTATGACCAACTATACGATCAGCGATTTTTTCAACCAGGGAGCCGAGAAAATGCACCATTGTGCAGGAATAAGCATAATGCCGGTCTGGGGTGAAAACTTCGTTATTGCAGTCGACATCGGCAAGGCTTTCAATGAACAGGATGGTAACATCAGTTTCGGTATCGGACTGAACTACCTGTTTTAGAAAGCCTTCCAGGCTTGATATTTGTTAAAATAACAACAAAAAATTGTCGTAAAACAATAAGCAGCTTATTGTTTTACGACAATTTTTTTACCCAAAACGATATGGTTTCTAAAATCCTTTCAGCAAATAGGCCAGTGTGGTACCAAAATAATTACCCAGAAGATAGCCTATGACTCCTCCTGTCAGTCCGGTTACAATGACATCCTTATTCCTGAGGGCATTGGCCACAAGGGGAACAAAAGGCGGAGAAAATACAAAGGCCGTAGCCGTTATAAGGAAATTATCGGCGTCGATACGGAAAATCTTTGCAAGCAGGAGATGAAGAAACAGAGAACCCCAGTAGCACCATGAAATAAATAGTATCAGATCCCACATTCCTCTTGCGAAAAGGCTTCTGATATCTGAGCGGGAGGCTACAGTGAGTGAGAATACAAGGATAAGGTACATTCCGAGCTGGAAAGTCTTTTCAATCCTGTTTATCGGTTTGACAAGAGAGGCAAGTATGCCCAGGGTTGTGACTGAAAGCACCATTACAGCCATCCTGTATTCCTGATGAACCGGAGCAAACATATATAGAGCGCCGCTTATCCCTGCAATTATGACGCTTATTCCCAGGGCCTTCAGAAGAGGAACAAAGGTCTTCTTCTTTAACATTCCCGAGAAATCATCAAGCCCTTCAGTCTCCTTTTTTACCAGATTCTCATCGATTGCTGTTCCGTTTTTGGATTGGTATTGCGGCAGGATAGCCCTGAACAGCCTGGGAGCAAGCGTAACAAAGAAAAGTACAAGAAATGCTCCCACAATGGTGTCGTAAGTGAACAGAACCACAAAACGGTCGGCATCCACATTCAGAATAAGTTTCAGAGCCGCAAAGTTGGGAGTGCCTCCGGTGTAGATCCCTTCAAACATACCCGCCAGTTTCCAGGCATCAGGAAAAGCATCCTTCCAGATGAAAAAACCGGTCGTTACCATCACCAGACCTGATATCAGAGCCAGGCCGACCGACAAAAACCCGTTTTTTGCATATTTCAGCCAGCTCCGTATATTGAGTGAAAACAAAAGCAGGGGAAACGCAAGAAGAAGCGCCAGGGAATATATTCCGTCCTGAAGTGCAAGAATATCATTCGCCAGCCTGTCGCCGGGAACCGCTTTTCCTTCAGCAATAAGGGCTTCCAGTACCGGTTTGCTGAGGGAAGGTTCGTTCTGAAGGGCAAATTTAAAGCCTTCGCTTCCCTGTGGAAGGATACCTGCAGTGCCAATCAGCAAACCGAAGGCATACGCCAGAACTATAGTTCCGAATTTCTGAAGGAAAGTCCATCTTTTGCACAGAAAGATTATTATCAGCGGGAAAAAAAAGTAGAACAATACCAGCAAAATCATCTTGATCATAGGGCGGGATTTAGGTCTCCCAAATATAAAAAAAGCGATTAACCATAAGGAAAATCGCTTGAAAAATAGGTATTTATACTTATTTACTTATCGTCACAATCACATTCCTCAAAACTCTTGTTATACTGCTCTATCGCCTTAAGGCTCATCCCCATGCTCGAAAATCCTCCGTCGTGGAAAAGGTTCTGCATCGTCACCTTACGGGTGAGATCAGAAAACAGGGATACACAATAATCTGCACACTCTTCAGCTGTCGCATTACCAAGCGGCGACATTCTTTCTGAGAAATCCAGAAGCGACTCAATTCCGTGAACTCCGCTTCCGGCTGTTGTCGGAGTGGGCGACTGCGAGATAGTATTAATCCTTACCTTTCTGTCGCGACCGTAAATATATCCGAACGACCTGGCTATTGATTCAAGAAGAGCTTTGGCATCTCCCATGTCATTATAGCCCGACAGAGTTCTCTGGGCAGCCACATAGGTAAGAGCAACAACCGAACCCCACTCATTTATTGCATCATACTTGTAGCATGTCTGCAATATCCTGTGAAAGCTAAGCGCCGAAATATCGAAGGTCTTAAGCATATTCTCATAACTGGTATTCTCGTATGGAATATCCTTCCTCACATTGGGTGACATACCAATGGAATGCAGTACAAAATCGAACCTCCCTCCGAAAATCTCAAGGCTTCCCGACACGAGCTTGTCAATATCCACCATGCTTGTTGCATCGGCCACTATAACCTTCGAAGAGGTCATTTCTGCCAGTTGATTTATGGATCCCATACGGACAGCCACCGGTGAATTTGTCAGTACAAGCTGAGCACCCTGCCGGTGAGCTTTCAGGGCAACCTGCCAGGCAATCGACTTTTCATTGAGGGCGCCGAATATTATTCCTTTCTTCCCTTTTAAAAGACCGTCATTCATAAGTTTATTGTAATTCATCAATTTTGATACTTTATTACACTTTGCTAAAGACGGGCTCTCCTCCTGCTCTATTTGCTGCCCGCCCTGATAAGTTCCCTTGCATTACTGATTGCAATTTCAGTGACCTCGCTCCCGCTGAGCAATCTGGCAACCTCCCTTACTCTTTCCTCTGCAGATAACAACTTAACCCTGGTAATTGTTGAGTCGCCGGTATCTTCCTTGTATACATGATAATGGACATTTCCCCTGGAAGCAACCTGTGGAAGATGGGTTATGTTCACAACCTGCATGTATTTCCCCATCCCAAGAAGAATCTGTCCCACTTTGTCGGCCACCTCACCGGAGACACCTGAGTCAATCTCATCAAAAATAATAGTCGGGAGATTCTTGCTTCTTGTCAGCAGCGACTTCAGGCTCAGCATTACGCGCGACAATTCACCTCCTGAGGCGATCCGGGCCAGGTCCTCCGGACGCGTCTGCCTGTTGGCTGAGAAGAGAAAATCTGCAGTGTCAGTCCCCGACGATGTAAAATCAGCAGTCCCGGTAAGCGAGATCTCAAACCGGGCATTAGGTATGCCAAGCTGCTTCAGCTGGCTGCTAATCTTGGACTCGATTGCAGGAAGAGAGGCTTTTCTCATCTCAGATATCTTTCCGGCTGATGCCCTCAGAGTCTCTGTTGCGGCAGCCAGCAATCCGGCGAGCTCATTAAGCCTTTCATCTCCCGTCTCTATCGATTTCAATGAATTTTCTATCTCTGTCTTTCTTGAAATCAGTTCTCCAAGATCTTTTGTATGATGCTTGCGGAAAAGAGTGTACAGCATGTCGAGACGTCCGTTTACCAGTTCAAGCCTGCGGGGATCAGCTTCCGTTTCCTGCTCAAGTCGGGCTATCTCATTTGAAATATCATCAAGTTCTATAAATGAAGAGTCCAGGCGGGAATGAATATTCAGGTCTGAAGGAAGAAATGTATTAATTCTTGCAATCACCGACCTTACTTCCCTGAGCAGGGAAAGAACCGATCCGCTTTCATCCGACAGAAGCCGGGATGCTCCTGCAAGAGCCAGTTTAATATCTTCAGCGTGCCCGAGAAGCTCCTGTTCCTTCTCCAGTTCATCCTGTTCTCCGGGTTTAAGCTTTGCCTCATCAAGCTGGCTGAGCTGCGCCCGGAAATACTCAAGATCATTCCGGTTCTTCTCATGCTTTTGATTAAGCTCGTCGAATTCTTTCTGCAGTTTCCTGTAAATGATGAATTCAGACCTGTATTTCTCAATGAGCTGTCCCGTCCCGGCATAGGAATCAATGATATTGAGCTGAAAGGCATTGTTGTTAAGCATCAGAGTCTGGTGCTGGGAATGTATGTCGATCAGCCTTTCGCCCAGTTCTTTCAGTACATTGAGAACCACAGGGGTATCGTTAACAAAGGCTCTCGACTTGCCGGCCGGGTTTATTTCACGCCTGAGGATGGCCTGTTTTTCAAAATCCAGATCATTCCGCGAGAAGAAATCTTCGAGGTCATAATCCTCAATTTTAAAAGTACCTTCAACTATGCATTTGCCGGAATGGTCAAGAAGTACTGAAGAATCGGCCCTTGCGCCGAGTATCAGTGAAAGGGCTCCCAGAAGTATCGATTTACCGGCGCCGGTTTCGCCGGTTATGATTGTCAGACCGTTCTCAAATGAAAGATCAAGCTCCCTTATAAGCGCGTAATTGTGAACGGCAAGTTTTAAAAGCATAGCGGAGGAACAATAAGGTTAACCGGAAGCTGTAATCTTCTCATATTTGGATTTGTT
>JAKLIJ010000082.1 GCA_022709665.1 Bacteroidota bacterium | reverse complement strand
GACAGGGTTGATAGGGAGCAGTGTCATTGCGAGGTGCCAGGCTTCGGCCATAAGCCGAAGACTGGCACCGAAGCAATCCCCTGAACCATCACAAAAGGTCCCCCAGATCCTTCCACTCCGGATTCATACTGTTGATCAGTTCAACCTTCTTCTTCCGGCTTCCCCCCTTGATCAGCTTCTCCTTTTTGATAGCCTCCCCAATTGAATCTAACCAGTCATAATAAACCAGTTTGCAAACGTTATACCTGGCAGTAAAGCTGGTTTTGTATGACTTTTCCCTGTGTTTTTTGATCCTGCCTTTCAGGTCGCTCGTTACCCCTGTGTACAGCACAGTGTTGTTCTTGCTGGTCATTATATAGACTACCCCCTTTTTCATTTCAGGTCCATCAGCCTTCCGGCCAGTATTTCAACCCCCTTGCCGGCAGCTTCCTTTATCACTTCTACCCTTCGGTCACCCGGAACATATACATCATTCGGGTCGATCAGCCATAGAGATGCCCCCTCGGGAACATATTCAATCAGCCCTGCAGCCGGATAGACATTCAGCGATGTTCCTATAACCGCAAAAATATCAGCCTGGCCCGTGACCTTCACGGCTTCCTCTATCATGGGAACAGCCTCCCCGAACCATACAATATGAGGCCGCAGCTGGCTGCCAAGATCGCATTTGTCACCCTCCCTGATGTCGTTATAACCTATGTCGTAGATCAGCTCAGGATCCTTCGTGCTTCTTGCCTTTGTCAGCTCCCCGTGAAGATGGATCACCTTCGTGCTTCCTGCCCTCTCGTGCAGATTGTCGATGTTCTGGGTGATGATATGCACGTCGAAATACTTTTCGAGGGCAGCCAGTCCTATGTGTCCGGCATTGGGTTCACAACCGGCCAGCTGCCTCCGCCTGTCATTGTAAAATTTTAACACCAGCCTTCTGTTCAGAGCCCAGCCCATGGGCGACGCCACATCCTCAACCCTGTGTTCTTCCCAGAGGCCGCCTGCATCACGGAAGGTTTTAATGCCGCTCTCGGCGCTTATCCCTGCGCCGGTGAGTATAACAAGTTTCTTCATATCAAAGGTTTTGCAAGACATAAAATTAGCAAAAAATCCGTCCTTTCCCCGAAAAACTGAGGCCCGGCATTCTTATCTGACAGTATAATGCTAATTTTGATACTTGATTGTTAACAGTATATGACTGAATCAAAACGCAAAATAATTTTGGCTGTCGCCGGGGCAAGCGGTTCGGTCTATGCCCGTAAGCTGATCGACAGACTCTGTGCTATGAAACAGCCTCCATCGGAAATTGCAGTTGTGTTTTCCGACACCGCCAGGGAGATATGGAACCAGGAGATTGGAAGCCCCTTCGAGCCATCCCTGCCGGCGAAGAGTTATGAAAACAACAATTTTCTTGCACCATTCGCATCGGGATCCTCGACCTTCGATACCATGATAATCTGTCCTTCTTCGATGGGAACGCTGGGACGCATTGCAGGCGGCATCTCCGACGACCTGATCTGCAGGGCAGCTGATGTGATGCTCAAGGAGCGGCGCAGACTAATTATTGTTCCCAGGGAGACTCCCTATAACCTTGTGCATATCAGGAATATGGAAACGCTTACTTTGGCCGGGGCGATAATCTGCCCTGCAACTCCTTCCTTTTACAGCAGGCCGGTTACTATCGACGACCTGGTGAAGACTGTCGTCGACCGCATTCTGACTCTTGCCGGATTCGGGCAGGACACATATCACTGGATGGAACATGATTGACCAAAGGATAAGGAAGTTCCTGAGGAAACACCATGTCCTTACCATCGCCACCTCGACAGATGACGGACCCTGGTGCGCGAACTGTTTTTATGTATATCTGGAGAAGGAAAATTCACTGGTCTTCACCACCGGTCCCGAAACGAGGCATGGAAAGGAATTTCTGATCAACAGCCTGGTTGCCGGATCAGTGGTCCTTGAAACCAATATAATAGGTAAGATCAGAGGAATCCAGTTCAGGGGAATTGTTTCCGAACCGGAAGGTGAGCTTGCCTCAGCGGCCCGTAACGCTTATCTCCGGCGTTTCCCCGTTGCCATGCTGATGAACACTCACATGTGGGTTGTGAAGCTGACTTATGTCAAGATGACTGATAACAGGCTTGGATTCGGCAAGAAGCTCATCTGGGAAGCAAATTAAACCATTCCCGATACTGGTTCATCCTGCACTCCTCGTGTCTCATGCCGCGTACTGCATCCCGTTTTCCTAATCCTTTGCCAGGATCTGCCTGACAATTTTGGCTATATATTTTCCAAGAATGTCAAATTCGAGATTAACCACCGTTCCCGGTTTGATCTGATGGAAATTCGTCATTTCATACGTAAACGGTATGATAGCAACCTGGAATGACTTTGGTTGTGAGTTTACTACTGTGAGGCTTACACCGTTGACTGACACCGATCCTTTCTCGACTGTAATGTAATCATCCTGAGCGGGTTCGTACTCAAAGGTGTAGTACCAGCTTCCGCCGCTTTCCGTTACAGCGGTGCATACGGCAGTCTGGTCGACATGGCCCTGGACCATGTGTCCGTCGAGCCGGCCGTCGAGCCTGGCGCTTCGCTCCAGATTCACCTTGTCGCCCGGCTTAAGAAGTCCGAGGTTCGATTTCTCAAGAGTCTCCTTTATAGCAGTTACCGTGTAGCAGTCCTTATCTTTCCTGACCACTGTCAGGCAGACGCCGTTGTGAGATATGCTCTGATCTATCTTAAGCTCACCGGCAAATGAGCAGCGCATCGTAATGTGCAGATTGTCCTTCTCTTTTTCGAGAGCTACAACCGTGGCAGCTTCTTCCACTATCCCTGAAAACATGACTTTGACGAATTAAGTAAAATGCAAAGGTATTTAAAAACTTCACGACTCACACCTTATGCCTTTACACCTTTACACCTTTACGCCTTGATGCCTTCCCGCCTTCGCCTTTTCACCCTTTCCCACCTTCTTTCCTTTTGTCACCGGCATCTTCTCCTTCTTCCAGGCCACGAGCCCTCCCTCCAGGTTATAAAGCTTCCGGAATCCCTGTTCGTACAACTCCACCGCAACACGCCTGCTCCTGTAGTCGGTGGTGCAGTAAAGGAATAGCGCATGGTCCTTTGTGATGGTGTCTGTCAGGTTCTTCATCTCCCCTGATGAGGGTATGTTGATGGCATCCCTTATGATCTTCCCCTTGAATTCAAAGGGCATTCTTACATCGATCAGAATGGCTGAATCTTCCTTAAGGTACTGCAGATGAAAATAATACGGATCGAGAGAGATGTATTTAAGTGAATCCGGTACCTGTCCCCCGGCGGGGAAGAGGTTTAACAACAGAAGTATGACAGCCGCTCTGATCCTCATATTATCGATTTATGCAAAGAAAACGATTTTACGTGTTTCAGAGTGTCCAAAGTCGTGCCAAACAATGCAAAAATTGTATTCATGCACGTTATAACATTGTTATAACATATTTTTTTTACTACGGAGTAACACGAAGTAAAGAACTGAATAACACTGAGATAATTAAGAAGTTAACCACGGAGGACACAGAGGAACACGGAGTAAAAACACAGATTAGCACGTCTCTTCGTCCCTTTGTCCCTTAGTCCCTTCGTCCCTTAGTCCCTTCGTCCCTTAGTCCCTTCGTCCCTTAGTCTTCTTCCCGCCTTCCGCCTTCCGCCTTCCAGCCTTCCGCCTTTCCGCCTTTCCGCCTTTCCGCCTTTCCGCCTTTCCGCCAACTAATTCTGTTTGGCCCAAATTACTTTGCCCCTTTCTTCCTTTTTCGTATCTTTGTGCGATTTTTTCAAAACGATTTTTGAACAATAACTTATTGATCCGATGTGGAAACGGTTTCCGGAATATAAGAGTCTGAACCTCTCTCAGGTAAACAGGGATATTCTGAAGGTGTGGGATGACAATGACACATTCCGCAGGAGTGTGCGTGAGGTGAACGGTAAAGGTGAATTTGTGTTTTATGAGGGACCTCCTTCGGCTAACGGCATGCCCGGGATACATCACGTGCTTTCACGCACAATAAAGGATGCCATCTGCCGGTTCAAAGCTCAGTGCGGATATGAGGTGAAACGCAAGGCGGGATGGGATACGCATGGTCTCCCGGTCGAACTGGGCGTTGAAAAAGCTCTCGGGATCACAAAGGAAGATATCGGCTCTAAAATTTCAATAGAGGATTTCAACAAGGCCTGCAAGATCGATGTGATGAAATACACCGACATGTGGGTGGAACTTACCCGCAAGATGGGCTACTGGGTCAATATGGACGACCCCTACATCACCTATGACAACCGCTATATAGAAACCCTCTGGTGGCTGCTAAAGCAGCTTTATGAAAAAGGTGTCCTTTATCAGGGTTATACCATCCAGCCATACTCGCCGGCGGCAGGCACCGGACTAAGCTCCCATGAGCTTAATCTTCCGGGATGCTACAGGGATGTAAAGGATACGACCTGCATCGCCCAGTTCAGGGTGATAAGAAATGAAAAATCCGAATTCCTTTACACGAACGCCGACACCGCCGATGTTCATATAATGGCCTGGACAACCACTCCATGGACACTTCCGTCGAACACCGCGCTGGCAGTAGGGAAGGATATTATCTATGCAAGTGTGCGCAGTTTCAATCCGTACTCGGGCGCTCCGATAACTGTAGTCGTGGCTAAAGATCTTCTGAATTCAATGTTCCCGGCCGAAAACAGCTCCCTTGAATTATCGGATTATAAACAGGGGGATAAGAAGATCCCCTTCCGGGTGCTGGGTGAATTTCCGGGAAGCTCGCTCGAGGGCATTGATTACGAACAGCTTATCGACTGGGTGAAACCCGATCCGGGCGCCTTCAGGGTGATTACGGGCGATTTCGTTACCACCGAGGATGGAACCGGTATTGTCCATATCGCTCCTACTTTCGGAGCCGACGACTACCGTGCAGGCAAGGAAAACGGAATACCCGGGATGCTTCTTAAAAGAAAGGACGGTACACTGGGACCGATGGTCGACAAGAAAGGCTACATGGTCCCCATCATGGATCTCGACATACAGTTCGTCAGGGAGAGAGTCAATACTTCTTCCTACACGGGATTCGAGGGAAGACCCGTCAAGAATGAATATGACGACACCATCCCGCAGAATGCCGACACTCTCGATGTCGACATTGCTGTTAACCTCAAACAACAGGGCAAAGTTTTCAGAATAGAAAAACAGATTCACAGCTACCCACACTGCTGGAGGACCGACAAGCCGGTGCTGTACTATCCGCTGAACGCCTGGTTTATCCGGACCACGCAGTTCCGCGAAAGACTTATCGAACTTAACAACACCATAAACTGGAATCCCCAATCCACAGGATCGGGACGCTTCGGGAAATGGCTCGAGAATCTGGTCGACTGGAACCTCTCGAGATCGAGGTTCTGGGGGACACCGCTGCCTATCTGGATCTCCGACGACAGGAAAGAAGAGAAATGCATAGGTTCGGCTGCAGAACTCAAAGCCGAGATCGAAAGATCAGTAGCTGCAGGCTTCATGGATAAAAATCCTCTCGGGGAATTTAAAGAAGGCGACAACTCCGCCGAAAACTACCTCAAATTCGACCTTCACAGGCCGTTTGTCGACGATATCATCCTTGTCAGCCCGACCGGAAAGAAGATGTTCCGTGAGCCCGACCTTATAGACGTCTGGTTCGATTCGGGCGCAATGCCCTACGCCCAGGCACACTATCCCTTCGAAAACAGGGAAAACTTCAGCGGGATGTTCCCCGCCGACTATATTGCGGAAGGAGTCGACCAGACAAGAGGCTGGTTCTTCACCCTCCATGCTATTGCCACAATGATCTCCGATTCCGTTTCGTTCAAAAACATAATATCAAACGGACTCGTTCTCGACAAGAACGGCAACAAGATGTCGAAACGCCTGGGTAATGCCGCTGATCCTTTCGGAATTATCGACGAATACGGATCCGACCCTCTGAGGTGGTACCTTATCACAAATTCCCAGCCATGGGACAACCTGAAATTCGATGCTTCCGGGATCGACGAGGTTAAAAGGAAATTCTTCGGGACTCTTTACAACACCTATTCCTTTTTCGCCCTCTATGCAAATGTCGACAATTTCCGGTATGCCGAGGAAGAAATACCTGTCGAAGACCGCCCTGAAATAGACCGCTGGATCATTTCCCTCCTCAACTCCCTCGTAAGGGAGGTAGGAAACTGCTACGGGAATTATGATCTCACACGCGCCGGAAGAGCAATCCAGGATTTCGTTACCGAGAACCTGAGCAACTGGTACGTCCGTCTTAACAGAAAGCGTTTCTGGGGAGGGGATTATGACAACGACAAGATAGCTGCCTACCAGACTCTCTACAGCTGCCTCGAAACGGTCAGCCGGCTGGCTGCACCCATTGCCCCCTTCTACATGGACCAGCTTTTCCGTGATCTGAATATGACCACCGGCAAATCCGGCGAGGATTCTGTCCACCTGGCCTCTTTCCCCGGCTATGATGAGAAGCTCATAAACAGCGATCTTGAAGAAAGAATGGCTATTGCCCAGACCGTCTCATCAATGATTCTCGGGCTCCGACGCAAAGTAAGCATCAAGGTTCGCCAGCCACTGGCTAAAATAATGGTCCCGGTAACGGAGAAGGGCTTCAGGGAGAAGTTTGAGGCCGTAAAGGATCTGATACTTGCCGAAGTGAATGTTAAGGATGTAGAATATATCGACGATACTTCTTCCATCCTTGTAAAAAGAGTGAAGCCCGATTTCAAAACACTTGGTCCGAGGTACGGCAAAATGATGAAGGAAATAAGCAAGGCGGTTGCCTCAATGTCGCAGAAGGATATTGCTTCGATCGAGACGACCGGCAGCCACACTCTTTTTATCGACGGGAAGGAAGTCATTCTTACAAGGGAAGATGTCGGTATAATTTCGGAGGATATACCGGGCTGGCAGGTTGCAAATGAAGGCAAGCTTACCGTAGCCCTTGATGTGACCGTCACCGATGATCTTCGCTACGAGGGAATTGCACGCGAGTTCGTCAACCGTATCCAGAACATCCGAAAGGAGAGCGGCTTCGATGTTACCGACAAGATAACAGTCCTTATAGAGGATAATGATCTTATCCGTGAAGCCGTGAACCGGCATGCAGGCTATATCGGATCGCAGACACTGGCCACGAAGGTGGCTGTCGTCAGTGAGTTCCCTGGCGGCAACATTAAGGAAGTTGATATAGACGATATGAATGTCAGAATATCTGTGGCAAGAGAAGAATGAAGGGGAGAAGGAGAGAAACGGGGAAGGGGGTGAGTAATTCTCCCATTACCCCGAGGATCTCAATCTATCCCAAAGAAAAAGCCGCCCCTTTCTCAGGACGGCTCTCTGCTTATTGTATTATTCCTTCAGTCGCCGCGTACCGCGAACCGCTTCTTACTTCTGTTTCATCTTAGCTTCCATCGACAGGGTAGCGTGAGGTACGGCTCTCAGCCTTTCCTTGGAGATCAGTTTTCCCGTTTCACGGCAGATCCCATAGGTCTTGTTCTCAATCCTGACCAGAGCGGCCTGCAGGTGCTGAATGAATTTCAGCTGACGCTGGGCAAGCCTGCCCGCTTCTTCCTTACTGAGTGTAGTGGCTCCTTCCTCCAGCACCTTGAAGGTGGGAGAAGTGTCCATAGTATCATTGCTCTCTTCGTGTGTAATACTTGATTTAAGAATCTCGTAATCCCTCTTTGCTTTATCAAGTTTTGCCAGGATGATCTGCCTGAATTCATCAAGTTCCTCATCCGAGTATCTCGTCTTCTCAGCCATGGCAGTATATGTTTTGTTTATCGCGCAAAGGTATTGATTTTAATGGAATAAAAAAATCATATTATTCGGTTCATTCTGAACAGGGTAATATAAGTTGAAATGGGGTGGAAAGAGCGGAGGATGAAGGGGTGAAATTCATATCTTCCCCCCTTCATCATTCCGTTGCCACCCGACGCCTTATCAAGCGAAAAAAAAATTATATTTGTCACCGCTTTTATGTTTTCAATGGAAAAGGACCCAAGGAAAAACGGAAATCCGGTTGTTGTGCCCCGGTTTGTAAAACAGACCGAACCGAGATGGTTTGCCGCCTATACCAACCCGAGAGCCGAGAAACTTGTTCGTGACAGACTTCTGGAAGGCGGAGTGAATGTGTTTCTTCCTCTTCAGAAGACTTACAGGATATGGAGCGACCGGAAAAAACTGGTAGAAGTACCTCTCCTTTCATCTTACATATTTGTAAAAGTTATCCCCCAGGAATTCCTGAAAGTCTACCAGGTACCCGGTTTCGTACGATTTGTGACCTTTGAAGGTCAACCCGCCCCGATTCCCGAGAAACAGATCAACAACCTGCGCCTCCTTATCAACAGTGATGCCGAGATCGAGGTAAGCTCAGAAAAGTTCGATGCCGGCGACAATGTCGAGGTGGTACGGGGATCGCTGGTCGGACTTACCGGCGAACTCATCCAGATCGGCAAACACAGCCGGGTGGTGGTCCGCATTGACCGTCTCGACCAGAATGTGATAGTCAACATCCCGATGACGTTTTTGAGAAAGCTTTAGAGAGTCTTGCGGTCATGCAGTCATGCGGTCGTGCGGTCAAGAATTGTTCTGTGGTCGTGCAGTCTTACGGTCAAAAAAAGTTGTAAATTTAGCAGTGGAATAAAGTGTCTTACCTTAAAACGTGCTAAAATGGCAACAAATAAGGACTGCACGACCGCAAGACTGCAAGACCGCACGACTTCTTACCTGTACTTGAGGTACTCCTCATATGTCCGCCTTACACCCTGATCGAGACTGATCCGGTGTTTGTATCCCAGACCCTTCAGGGCAGTGGTGTCGGTAGTCTTACGCATGGTTCCGTCGGGTTTGGAGCTGTCAAAAACTACCTCACCGCTAAAGCCGGTAAGCGCCTTTATCTTGTATGCAAGGTCTTTGATACTTATTTCCTCGCCTGTTCCGATATTCAGAAAGTGAGGAGGATGATAACCGGGATCATTCTTCCCTGCTGTGTGGATTGATGCAATATCCTTTACATCGACGTTCTCCATTATGAATACACAGGCTTCGGCCATATCCTTCGAGTTCATAAATTCCCTCAGCGGTGACCCGGTGCCCCAGATCCCCACTTCTGCCTTTCCCTGATCATTAAGCCTTACACCATATCCGGCGAGTATTCCAACAATGCTGTCTTTGCCGGAACTTCCGTCGATCTTTTCAACTGGATACCTGTTGAGGTCCTTCCTGACAGCCTCGAAATTGCCGTCCTCAAGACATTTGCCAAGATGGAACTTCCTTAACAGGGCAGGCAGTACATGTGATGCTTCAAGGTTGTAGTTGTCGCCATGGCCGTAAAGGTTGGTGGGCATCACGGCTATGAAGTTGGTTTTGTATTGCAGATTGAAAGATTCACACATCTTCAGTCCGGCTATTTTGGCAATAGCATAAGGCTCGTTGGTGAATTCAAGCTCACTGGTGAGAAGGTAATCTTCCTTAAGCGGCTGGGGAGCGTTTTTGGGATATATGCAGGTCGATCCCAGGAACAGAAGTTTCTTTACTCCATGCTTCCAGGCGGCATGGATCATGTTGCTCTGGATCATCAGGTTCACATAAATGAAATCAGCTCTCAGGGTGTTGTTTGCAACTATTCCGCCGACTTTGGCAGCTGCAATAAGAACATATTCGGGCTTCTGCTCCGCAAAAAATCTGTCAACAGCCTTCTGATCGGTCAGGTCAAGCTCCTGCATGGTTCTCAGGATAAGATTATGGTAACCCTTTTCCTTAAGAGTAAGTGTCAAAGCAGAACCGACCAGACCGGTATGACCTGCTACATAAATTTTTGAGTCTTTATTCATGATAAGTATGTTTCA
>JAKLIJ010000081.1 GCA_022709665.1 Bacteroidota bacterium | reverse complement strand
TCGCCAAACGACAGGTTCAGGTTCATGCTTCAGGTTCTGAAACTTCAGGATGTAGAGGAAAAGGCAAGCAGGATTTTTCTTGAAGAATCCCATCCCGGACTTTATTTTCACAACGCTCAGTATGCCCTGGGGGTGGCAACGCAGGCTGAGTTGCTTGCCATTGCCGAAAAGCTGCCGCAGGAGCAGTATGTTCCGCTGAAGCTTGCTTCTGTCTTTCTGTTTTCAGGATATCTGAGAGAATACGAAAACCCTGCTGCAGCCTCATGCAGGGTGATGGAGGAAGCCCTTCAGGGCTTTGGCTTTGACGAAGTCTTTGTCAGCAGGGCCAGGGAACTGATTTTGAACTCATTTGAAGGCAGGCATGAATCGGATTCAGACAGGATACTTCACGATGCAAGGTTCGATTACCTGGGAAGGGTTGACTTTTCAAAGTTAAGCGGCAGGGAATTCAGGGAAAGGACGGAACACGGAATAAAAACAGATCCGGTGGAGTGGACAGATATGCAGGTAAAGTCGCTTAACGATCATGATTTTCTGACAGCCACCGGTCGCCTGTTAAGAAGTGTTCAGATAGAAGAGCAGATTGCCCGGCTGAGGGAGAAGGCATATTAAGGCAGGAAATCGTGTGCATATTGCTTATAAAAATGTAATTTTACCGGGAATTCTAAAAAGGACTGATATGGAGAATCTCGACTGGAAAAATTTGCCTTTCGGTTACATGAAAACCGATTATAATATTCGTTGTTATTACAGGGACGGGAAATGGGGAGATCTTGAAGTATCGCAGTCGGATCATATTGATATTCATATTGCTGCCACCGGACTTCATTACGGGCAGGAAGCTTTTGAAGGTCTGAAGGCCTATATGGGAAAAGACGGTAAGGTGAGGCTGTTCAGATGGGAAGAGAATGCAGCAAGGTTTGCTTATTCTGCCGACGGGATCATGATGGCACGTTTCCCGGTCGGGAAGTTCAGGGAAGCAGTTACCCGGGTTGTTCAGCTTAACAGGCGGTTTATACCGCCCTATGGCTCCGGAGCTTCGCTTTATATAAGGCCGCTTTTGTATGGCAGCGGTGCTGAAGTAGGTGTCAAGCCTGCCTCTGAATATACCTTCATAGTTTTTGTGACGCCGGTGGGGCCCTATTTCAAGGGGGGGATCAAGCCTGTTGACATGCTAATATGCAGAAACTTCGACAGGGCGGCACCTAAAGGAACCGGCATATACAAAGTCGGGGGCAATTATGCTGCAAGTCTCAGAGCGGGAATGGAAGCTAAGCACGGAGGCTATGCCAGCACCATATTTCTCGATGCAAAGAGGAAAAAATACATTGATGAATGTGGTCCGGCAAATTTCTTCGGGATAAAGGACAATACATACATAACCCCGAAATCGGAATCGATCCTTAGGTCGATAACCAACATGAGCCTGATAGATGTTGCCGGTTCGCTCGGAATTAAAACAGAGCGCAGGAGGGTTCCGGTGGAGGAACTTTCTGAGTTCTCTGAAGCAGGAGCATGTGGCACGGCTGCCGTGATAAGTCCCATAGCCAGGATTGTTGATCCTGACAGGAACAAGGTCTATAAATACTGCAAAGACGGTAAGCCGGGACCGGTTACCATGAAGCTTTACAATAAACTTGTTGGGATACAGTATGGTGATGTCGAAGATGAATTCGGCTGGATTACCATAGTGGAATAATCTGGCGGTCAGTCGTATATGAGAAATAAAGAAACAGGATTTTCAAAAGCCCGGCTGGGAGGGTCGTACCTGACACTTGTGATCAGTGTGTCGCTGGTCCTTTTTCTTTTGGGGATTCTCGGTCTTGTGCTTATAAATGCAAAAGAACTGTCGGATTATTTCAGGGAAAGCCTTTCCTTTTCAGTAATACTTGATGAGGATGCCAGGGAAGCTGATATAAGAATGCTTCAGAAAGATCTTGACGCAAAGGCTTATGTGAAATCAACGGAGTATGTCTCACGCGACGATGCAGCAGTAAAGATGAAGGAAGAGATGGGGGAGGATTTCATAAGTTTCCTTGGCGACAATCCGCTTCCGCCATCCATTGATGTCTATCTCTATGCAGGCTATACAAACCGCGACAGTGTTGGTAAATTCGAGAGGTACATACTTGAATATCCCTTTGTAAAGGAGGTATGGTATGAAGACTCGCTTCTCTACCTTATCAATGAGAATGTCAGGAAGATCAGCATTTTTCTGCTGATCATAAGCTCATTCCTTTTTCTGATTGCGGTTACCATCATCAACAACACTATAAGGCTGGCCATTTATTCGAAACGTTTTCTAATAAGGACTATGCAGCTTGTAGGGGCAACAAGGTCTTTCATACGAAAGCCTTTCCTTATAAGAAGTGTTTATCATGGCGTTCTAGCTTCACTTATAGCGATGCTTCTCCTGATAGGACTGCTTTACCTGATTGAAAAGGAGTTTCTGATGCTGTTTTCATTCGAGAGCACCAGGCTTCTTCTCATACTTGGATTTGTACTTATTCTGGCAGGCATCCTGATCAATCTTGTTTCTACATATCTGTCTGTTAACCGGTATCTGGATATTTCTGAAGATAAACTATATAATTAAGGCATGGCTACAAAAAACGACGACAAGGAAAAGCTGAATTTTGCCCTGGGTCATGAGAACTACAAGCTTCTTGCCATAGGATTTGCAATAATTGTGGCAGGATTTCTGCTTATGCTCGGGGGGAAGTCGGATGATCCTAATGAATTCAGTGAAAAGATATTCAGTTTCAGAAGGATTACCCTGGCTCCCATTGTGGTCCTTATAGGATTCATCTTTGAGATATGGGCGATAATGAAGAAACCGAAGGATTCAGGAAATAAACCGGAATAATACCGAATGGATATATTTGAAGCTATTGTCCTTGGACTGATCCAGGGGTTGACAGAATTTCTGCCGGTTAGCAGTTCCGGTCATCTGGAGATTGGTAAGGCTTTGTTTGATCTTGACCAGGGCAAAAACTTCTACTTCACAGTGGCAGTTCATGGTGCTACTGTACTAAGCACTCTGGTTGTCTTCAGGAAGGAGTTACTTGATCTCGCAAAAGGCGTCCTTAAATTCAGGATGAATGAAGAAACCAGGTATTTTCTGAAGTTGCTGCTTTCGATGATCCCTGTGGCCATTGTCGGGTTTTTTCTTAGAGAGGAAGTAGAATCATTGTATAATGGAAATATGTTGTTCATCGGACTTATGCTGCTGGTGACTTCAACTCTTCTCGCCCTGGGGCATTTTGCGCGAAGTAAGGACAGAAGCATAGGCTATCTGGACGCTTTCATAATAGGGTTAGCCCAGGCGATTGCTGTTATTCCGGGAATTTCAAGGTCGGGCGCCACCATTTCGACCGGCATGATGATAGGTAATCGCAAGGATGAGCTGGCACGGTTTTCTTTTCTGATGGTTATCATACCGATTCTGGGAGCCAATTTCCTGGATATTATTTCAGCGACCGACAAGGCAACGGGCAGCCTGAGTCCTGCAGTTCTTATTGCCGGGATCCTTACCGCATTCATTTCGGGATATGCTGCCTGCAAATGGATGATAAGCATAGTAAGGAAAAGCAGGATGATCTGGTTTGCGGTTTATTGTTTTCTTATTGGATTGATCACTATTCTGTTCCTTTAGATGTCAGACCGGGAGAGTATGGATTTTGAAGCCGGGCAGGTCCTCCTGTTCGACAAGCCCCTTTACTGGACTTCCTTTGACCTTGTTAACAAGGTAAGGATCATGCTCAGGAGCGCTTTTGGCCTGAAGAAGATCAAGGTTGGTCATGCCGGCACTCTCGATCCACTTGCAAGTGGTCTGCTCATTATATGTACAGGAAGGGCAACAAAGAGAATAGAGGAATTCAGGGATCTCGACAAGGAGTATGTTGCCAGCATCAGGTTTGGAGAGACGACCCCTTCTTATGACCGCGAGACTGAGGCAGACGGGCATTTTCCGGTTGAACATATTACTGAAGAACTTGTTATAGAAATACTGAACAACTTTCTTGGGGAGCAGAAGCAGGTTCCTCCGGTACATTCTGCAAAGCTGCTTGACGGGAAACGGGCTTATGAATATGCGAGGAAGGGAATAGAAAAGGAGATTCCGCCGGTAACAGTCCATTTCAGGGAGTTGGAGCTGATTTCCACCGACTTGCCTGATGTCACGATCAGGATTGTCTGCAGTAAGGGGACCTATGTCAGGTCATTTGCGAGGGATCTCGGCCTGGCTCTTGAAAGCGGGGCCTGTCTGACAGGGCTGGTAAGGACTGCAATTGGCCCTTACAATGTGAAAGATGCTTTTTCTCTTGAAAATTTTGAAAATTTTATCTCAGAAATGAAACAAAATGGAAAACCATCCGTATAAAGGATTTCATAAAAAACAAATATCAATAATCGGGAAATGAAACTATCACAATTCAGGTATAATTTGCCACAGGAGCTTATTGCGCTTTACCCGGCAGAAAACAGGGATGAGTCGAGGTTGCTGGTTGTAAACAGGAAGACAGGGACTTTTGAGCACAAGGTTTTCAAGGAGATTACAGAGTATTTTACCGAGCATGATGTTCTGGTATTCAACAACACGAAGGTATTTCCGGCAAGGTTATACGGGAACAAGGAAAAGACCGGGGCCGAGATAGAAGTTTTTCTGTTGAGGGAGCTTAACAGGGAGCAGAGGTTATGGGATGTTCTGGTTGATCCGGCAAGGAAGATAAGGATAGGCAACAAGCTGTATTTCGGTGAGGACGATTTGCTTGTGGCAGAAGTGATTGACAATACCACGTCGAGGGGAAGGACTCTCAGGTTTCTGTTTGACGGCACGTATGAAGAATTCAAGCAAACCTTGTTCAGTCTGGGTGAAACGCCTCTTCCAAAGTTCATAAACAGGCCGGTTGAGCCGGAGGACAGTGAGCGTTATCAGACTATATTTGCCAAGCATGAGGGAGCGGTTGCAGCTCCGACAGCCGGGCTTCATTTCAGCAGGGAACTTTTGAAAAAGCTTGAGATAATCGGTGTTGAGTTTGCAGAGATCACTCTTCATGTGGGGCTTGGTAATTTCCGCAGTGTTGACGTGGAGGATCTTACCAAGCACAAGGTTGATTCTGAAAGGATAAGGATCACCGAGGAGGCTGCCGAGCTGGTGAACAAGGCAAAAGATAACAGGAGCAAGGTCTGTGCAGTCGGGACAACGGTAGTGAGGACACTTGAAAGTTCCGTGTCGACCACCGGATACCTTAAGCCTTTCGACGGCTGGACAAACAAATTCATCTTCCCGCCTTATGAATTTAAGGTTCCCGATATGATGATAAGCAATTTCCATCTCCCTTATTCCACCTTGCTGATGATGGTTTCAGCATTTACCGGATACGACCTGCTGTTTGACGCCTACAAGACGGCAGTTAAGGAAAAATACAGGTTTGGGACCTATGGTGATGCGATGCTTGTTATTTAGGACAAGGAGCCAGGTATAATGCTTAGAAGCCGGTCGGATTTCCCGACCGGCTTTTTTTGTTAATAAATTGTTGGTAACAAACACGAAAAGCAACTGCCTGACCGTTATTAACAGGGCTTAACAAAGGATGTAATACAATCTGGTTTTCAAAAGTTAACAGAGGCCGGTTTTTTCTCCGTTGTAAAAAACTTAACCTGGTAGTTTGATTGGTAAAAGGGACATAGAAATCATTTTAGCGTCATTATCGGAAGCACTGATAATAAAGAACCTGGGCAGGATGTTAAGGGTTTTCCTCTTTATTATTGTCCTGGGTGCAACCGGAGTTGTCAGTTCATATGGTCAGTCGATTTGTCCGGCTGCCGCCCTGGGATACCAGTACCAGAAGACATTCGAGATAAACGGTTCAAAGGTTGGCGGAGTGTTAGTTAACTTTCCGGTCCTGGTGGTATTGGGCTCTCCCCACAGCAATGATCTGGCTAATGTTTCAAACGGAGGAAGTGTTTGTGACCCTCAGGGAGATGATATTATTTTCACCGATGCATCCTACAACCGGCTTGAACACCAGATTGAAAGTTACGACAATGCAACAGGCAACCTGGTTGCATGGGTCAGATTCCCTCTGCTGAGCAACACGGGCAACACAACGTTCAGGATACTATATGGAAACTGCCAGATAACGGCCAGCCAATCTTCAGCAGGTGTCTGGAGTAATGATTACCGGGGAGTATGGCATCTGGACGATTCTGATTATACGGATGCCACCCCGGTTGGCAACAACGGGACTCCTCACAATGTTACAGCCGTACCGGGAAAGATAGCCGGAGCAGCCAGGTTAAGATCCAACAACTCCTCTTATGTCAGGATGCCTTCATTTACAGGCGCCGTCGCTCCTGATCAGCCACAGACAATAAGCATCTGGGCCTATTACAGTTCTGTTCCCTCCGACGAACAGAATTTCATTTCATTACAGAATTCCGGAGCTTCGAGTGCAATACAGGTCGGATTGCGGAATTATGATCCCACTGCCTGGAAATGGGGAGGACCGACGCTCGCCGCAGCCCCATCTGCACCAGCATCAGGATGGCATTACTATGTCTACACTTTTGACGGGACAAATCATCGCCTTTACGTTGACGGTACATCAAACGAAGGATCCACAACTCCCCAGACAGGAATTCCAGATGAGGCTAACCTTGGAAGGTACAACGATGGTTCCGGCGGAGATGAGTTTTTTAACGGTTACCTCGATGAGGCCCGTTATTCAGTTGTAACCAGATCAGCTGAATGGATCACGACCGAGTTCAACAATCAGAACGATCAGACAATAGGGGCCGGACGTTTTATTCAGAGCGTAAGCCCGGAGAGTGAGTATAACTCACCTTCGAATTATATTTTTGATGTTTGCGATGGAGCATCTGTAACCTACAGCATACCTTCCCAGGCGGGGCATACCTACACCTGGACAATTACAGGAGGGACTCCCTTAACATATGTTGGCAATCCGGTTACTGTAACGTGGGGAGCAGCCGGAACTGGTACCATAATGCTGAATGATTACAATGGCCTTTGTGACAGGAATTCTCCTGTTTATAATGTTATTATCCGTCCCAGACCGACTGCCCCAACTCTGAATGTAAAGACTCCAAATCTTCCGGCAGTCTGTGTGGGTCAAACCGTTTCAGCTACATTTTTTCCCGGAACGGGAGGGGTAGGATGCACCGACTCATATCAATACCGCTATGACGCGGCAGGTTTATGGCAGAATTATATTCCCGGTAACGCTTTGAACACATCCGGACACACTCTTGTCGAGATCCGTGCCCGCAGGGCAGGATGTACAGGTGTAACCGGATGTACTGAAAGCGACTGGGCTATACTGGCTTCATGGGTAGTAAATCCCCAGCCCTCTGCCCCTGCTCTGGCCTTAAAAACGCCTGACGTTAGTGAAGTCTGTGCTGGCCAGACCGTTTCAGCAACATTTAATCCGGGATCGGGTGGCGTTGGATGCACAGATGCATTTCAGTATCGTTTTGATGCCGGCGCCTGGACGACCTACACACCCGGACAATCGTTGGGGACCAATGGTCGCACAAGTGTCTCAATCAGGGGACAGAGAGCGGGATGTGCTTCAGGATCCGGGTGTTCTTCAACAGGATGGGTAGAACTGACATCCTGGATTGTCAATCCTCAGCCTGTTGCACCCACTCTGGAGAACAAGATACCAAATCTGACAGCCGTCTGCGAAGGCACTCTGGTCTCAGCCACTTTTCATCCGGGACTGGGAGGAGCAGGTTGTTCAGATTCATTTCAGTACAGCTTTGACGGAACCGGCACATGGTATTCCTATACACCCGGGAACACAATCAATACCACCGGACATACTCTCGTCATTATTCAGGGAAGAAGGGCAGATTGTACCACAGGTTCAGGATGTAGTGGCACCAGTTGGGCTACCCTCGCATCCTGGAATGTCAATCCCCAGCCTTCAGGTCCTTCCTTATTAACAAAATCGCCCGATCTGAATACAGTCTGTGCAGGACAATCTGTTTCAGCTACATTCAATGCAGGGACGGGAGGAGTCGGATGCAATGATGTCTTTCAGTACAGTTTCGATGGCAGCGGGACATGGAATAATTATGCTCCCGGCTCCCCTGTCGGCACGACCGGACACAGCAAGGTTGAGATAAGAGCTCAGAGATCGGGCTGCACTTCAGGTTCGGGCTGTACAGGTACCGCATGGGTGACACTTGCAAAATGGGATGTAAATCCGCAACCGACTGGTCCTGCTCTGAATACAAAGACACCCAACCTTGCTGCTGTTTGCGACGGACAAGCGGTTTCAGCTACATTTTCAGCCGGTTCAGGAGGAGTAGGCTGCACCGATGTTTTCCAGTACAGTTATGATGGCAGCGGGACATGGAATAGTTATACTCCTGGTACAGATATCATCACAACAGGACACAGCAGGGTTGATATCCGTGGTCAGAGGTCTGGCTGCACTGCAGGATCGGGCTGCACAGGAACTGCCTGGGTGACACTTGTAACATGGAATGTGAATCCCCAGCCGACTGGTCCGGCTCCTGATACGAAGTCACCAAACCTGGCTCAAGTTTGCGATGGTCAGGTTGTATCGGCTACATTCACAGCCGGTTCAGGGGGAACAGGCTGCACCGATACTTTCCAGTACAGCTATGACGGCAGCGGGACATGGAATAATTATACTCCGGGTACAGATATCATCACAACAGGACACAGCAGGGTCGATATCCGTGGTCAGCGGTCTGGTTGCACTTCAGGATCGGGCTGCACAGGTACCGCATGGGTGACACTTGCAACCTGGGATATAAATCCGCAACCGACTGGTCCTGCTCTGAATACAAAGACGCCCAACCTTTCAGCTGTTTGCGACGGACAAGCGGTTTCAGCAACAATCAGTGCCGGCTCCGGCGGAGCAGGCTGCACCGATGTTTACCAGTACAGCTATGACGGCAGCGGGACATGGAATATTTATACTCCGGGTACAGATATCATAACAACAGGACACAACAGGGTCGATATCCGTGGTCAGAGATCTGGCTGCACTGCAGGATCTGGCTGCACCGGTACCGCATGGGTAACACTGGCAACCTGGGATGTAGTTCCGCAGCCCACAGGTCCGGCTCTTGACACGAAATCTCCAAACCTCGCTGCAGTTTGCGACGGTCAGGTTGTATCGGCAACATTCACAGCCGGAACCGGAGGTGTAGGATGCAGCGATTCATTCCAATACCGGTTGGATGGCACAGGCTCATGGTTTGATTATACATCCGGAAGCCCAATAGTCACATCCGGCCGCACCTTTGTTGAGATCCGGGGCAGCAGAGTGGGTTGTACTCCTGGATCGGGATGCACAGGCTCAACCCCGGTAACTCTGGTTACATGGACGGTAAATCCATATCCTGTTCTTACAAGTACCCAAAACCCTTCACCAATATGCAGCGGATCTGGCTTCAGCTATGATCCTGTGAGCACTGTACCCTCCACCGTCTTTGCATGGACAAGAGCAGCATTGCCGGGGATCCTGCCGTCTGCTGACGGTTCTGGAAACGGAAATCCGAATGAGACACTTGTTAACACAACTCCGGATCCGATAACAGTAAGATACCAGTTTACCCTTACCGCCAATGGTTGCACAAACTCAACCGTGTTCAACGTGGATGTGGTTGTTAAGCCCATGCCTGTTTTGAGCAGCTCGCTGACACCGGCGCCTGTTTGCAGCGGATCACTTTTCAATTATTCACCTCTTAGCCTGACAACAGGTACTGGTTTCCAATGGACCAGGGCAGAAGTTGCAGGGATCGAGCCTTCAGGATCGGCTTCAGGAACAGGCGATCCTGCCGAAACTCTCACAAATACTACTTTAAGCCCGGTTACTGTCAATTACATTTACAGATTAACGGCAAACGGCTGCACCAATCCTTCCGATTTTAATGTATCTGTTGCTGTCAATCCGACAGCCGATGTTGTTCAGCCTGGCGATCAGGTTGTCTGCAACGCCGGAGCGACAGCAGACATCGCCTTTACCACAGGCAACACCGGCGGCACTGTTACTTACACCTGGACCAACGACACCCCGTCGATAGGACTTGCAGCAATCGGATCGGGCGACATAGCATCGTTCACCGTGGCAAACGGCACGCTGTCGCCTGTTACGGCAACCATCGAAGTAACTCCTCATTTTGATAATGGAGGAGTCAGCTGCGACGGTCCTTCAAAGACCTTTACCATCACGGTCAATCCGACGGCCGATGTTGTTCAGCCTGGCGATCAGGTTGTATGCAACGCCGGAGCGA
>JAKLIJ010000080.1 GCA_022709665.1 Bacteroidota bacterium | reverse complement strand
AGAAGCCTGCGCTTCTTTCAAAAATGCTATGTTCGGACCTTTTGCGGAGCCCTCAAAGGCAAAAAGGACCAATCTGAAATGCCAGTGATAGTTTAACAGTAAGAAGCAGCGCTGTTATTCCGGCTTCTTTTTTCCGGATAAAGATCCTGCTCCCAGTATTTTTATAGTTTTCTTTATTCCTCCGGCGAACCTTTCCTTTACCGACAATTTGCCTGTCTGTATGAATTCATTCAGTATGGCAGAGAACCTCGGAGTGCGAAGGTATCCAAACGATTTGTGGGGATTTCTGACATTATTGAATTCATAATCGTTAATAACCAGAAGATCAAAGGGTTTGATTCCATGGCTGTTTTCAGAGTAATAGTCAGCCAGGCGGTAGTTGAACGCAACAGTATCAAGAATGTCGGCAAGGTTATACCATTTCCCGGTGATCCCCGGAGGCGTTTTAAGACGGGTATCATTTATTCCATAATTTCGCATCTCCAGAGCGATTTTGCTTATCACAACCGGCAAACCGAGGGGAGAACCTATGGTGATGAAATTTTTTATTTTCAATTCCGGGGCAATGAATGTCAGAACATCATAGGCTATGATGGAGCCCATTGAGTGGCCAATCAGCATAATGTCATCCTCCTTGTGCTCTGTAAGCTTGTCGAGAAGTCTTTTCCTGATAAGTTCCCTGTAAGTTGCGGATCCGCCTTCCGAATAAACAGGTTTATCAGAATAATAAAGTTCAAGATCGCTGAAGTACCTGTTCATTATGGCGTCGGTTATGAAGGAATAATTAAGCGACAGGTCTTCATTGAGGAAAACCCGGTTCATCTGACGCCCCAGGAAATCAACCAGTTTTTTTCGGGTAGAGGTATCGCCGGGAACGAAGTTCAACGAGGCCGGAGTGTATTTTTCATCAATGTAGGAAGTATTTTCAATATCCTCCACACCGGGATCCATCGGAATTTTATGTATTATATCGGACCATAAAGCCATTTCGAACCTGGGAAGCTCTGCCTGGTATTTTCCCATTTTCAGGCCTTCGTTCATGGCTGATCTCCACCATTCTTCAATTACGGGTCTGGTCGGTTTATTCCCCAGTCCGTGAACACCAATAATTACTTTTGACATTCTTCACTGTTTATGTCTTTCAAGGGGATATGGAATTTTTTCACCTTCAAATTTAATTGATTTAACAGCCGCCTGATATGCAAAAGAAATATTTTAAAAATGATTGCTCATTTTATGTAACTTCCAATGCATATCATCCAAAATGATGTTAATTTGTAAACAAAACAATGTAAAAGTGACAAAACATAAAACCTGGATACCGGATACAAAAGCAGTTGAGAAGTTTATCAGGACCACTTTCAGACTTATGTTCCCTTTTGGAGAAAAAATGGAAGAGTCGGAACCAACCGACAGTAATGGTTCTGTGAGGGAAAAGCTTCTTATTGCCCTGGACAGTCTGACCGATGACAGGGAGCAGGTCAGCTCAGCTTTTCTTGAATCGCTGCCCGATTTAAAAAGAACCCTTCTCCGGGATGCAAAGTACATACTTGAATCGGACCCGGCAGCAACCCGACTGATAGAAGTTGTTGCGGTATATCCTGGATTTTTTGCTATTTTCTGTTACAGGATCGCCCACTTGCTTACAGGTTATGGTGTTCCTCTCGTACCCAGGATGATAACCGAATTCGCCCACAGGGAAACTGGTATTGACATCCATCCCGGAGCCAAAATAGGAAGTCCCTTTTCTATAGACCACGGAACAGGCATTGTAATCGGGGAGACAACCGAGATAGGAAGTAATGTAAAGCTATATCAGGGAGTGACCCTCGGGGCACTGAGCGTCAGCAAGGGTAAGGCTTCAAGCAAGCGTCATCCGACAATTGGCGACAATGTGATCCTGTACGCCGGCAGCACAATACTTGGCGGCGAGACGGTGGTTGGAAGAAACAGCGTGATAGGCGGTAATGTTTGGCTCACCGAAAGCGTTGCGCCCTTTTCTGTAGTCTATCACAAGAGCCAGATAGTTGTCAGGGACAATAATGACTTCAAAGAACCGGTCAATTTCATTATCTAAACCACTGAAAGAACACTCATGAAAGCAGACTCAGTACTCGATCTTATAGGAAACACCCCTGTTGTAAGGATAAACCATTTGTTCGGTCAATCGCTGAAGGTGTGGTTAAAGCTTGAGAGGTCAAATCCGGGAGGAAGTATAAAGGACCGTATTGCTTTGTCGATGGTTGATGAAGCCGAGAGGGACGGATCTCTTAAACCGGGTAGTGTAATAATTGAACCAACTTCTGGTAACACCGGAATAGGACTGGCAATGGTAGCGGCCTGCAGGAACTACAGGGTTATACTGGTGATGCCTGAATCGATGTCGGTCGAAAGAAGAAAAATAATGAAAGCCTACGGAGCTGAGTTTGAACTTACACCGAGGGAAAAAGGGATGAAGGGGGCAATAGAAAGAGCCATGCAGTTAAAATCGGAAATCCCCGGATCATGGATCCCCATGCAATTCGATAATCCTGCCAATCCGGAAATTCACATGAAGACAACGGCACGGGAGATCCTGGCTGATTTCCCGGAAGGCCTCGATTACATGTTTGCATGCGTGGGCACAGGAGGCCATCTGACGGGATGTGCGAGGATACTGAAACAACGGTTTCCCCGGTTGAAGGTATTCGCAATTGAACCCGAACTTTCTTCTGTGCTTAGCGGCGGTACGCCAGGTCCTCATCCGATACAGGGAATAGGGGCCGGATTTGTGCCGTCAATACTCGATACCGGCCTTATCGACGAAGCGATAAGAATTAGCGGGGAAGAGGCTTATTCTTTTGCAAGAAGGGCAGCAAGGGAAGAGGCGTTGTTTGTGGGAATATCGACCGGAGCTGCCCTGGCAGCAGTGAATCAGAAAATAAAATCCTTCCCGGAAGGTTCAACAATACTTACATTCAATTACGACTCAGGCGAAAAATATCTGACAACAGACAATCTTTTCTGAGGGAAAGACAGGTGTGTTTCGTCTTTCCCAATAAAAATTTGCATATTCAAAAAACTTGTTCTACTTTTGACCATTCGGTTAAACCATATGGTTCATCCCGAAAGTTAAATCAAATGGTCAATTCCTATGACAGACATTGAAAAACAGACCGAGGAAAGGATATTCGAATCAGCCACCGAAATTTTCATTGAAAAAGGAATGGACGGTGCAAGGATGCAGGATATAGCCGATCATGCGGGGATCAATAAGGCATTGCTGCATTACTATTACCGCTCGAAGGAGCATCTTTTCGAAGCAGTGTTTGAAAAGATGGCTGCCGTAATGTTCAGCAGGTTTTCCCCTGTTTTCGACGAGAAAACCTCACTTGAGGATAAGATCAGGTTCTTTTTCAGGGAACATATATCCTTCCTTCAGAAAAATCCACGTCTTCCCGCATTCATCCTCAACGAGGTAAACCGGAATCCTGCCAGAATCAAGAAATTGATTCAGAGGTATAACATCAACGAATTCTGGAACACCCTGGAAAGTCAGCATCATGATGAACTGATCAGATACAATATCAGAAGGGAGAAAATGGCCCAGCTTATGACATCGATAGCTGCAATAAGCATATTCCCGTTTGCGGCACGCGGCATAATGGAAGTGCTGTTCGAAAAATCAGGCCAGGACTTTAACGATTATCTGGAACAAAGAAAAGACTTTGCGGCAGAGTTTGTAATCAGGGCATTAAAGGGAAGCGGAACGGAGTAAAACATATAAAGTAAACTCAGAATAGAATAAAAGGCGCATCAAATGGACAGAATAACACTCGCATTGGTTTTTCTTGCAGTCCCCTGGATTGCATCAGGGCAGAACGGGAAGACATTAACTCTCGGTGACTGCTATACAAAAGCTGAAGCCGCCAGTGCGCTGGCGGGGGACAAGGCTTCATACCACAGTATCTGGGAGCTGAAGGACAGAAATCTGTCGAAGGGCTGGCTTCCGACTCTCGATGCCTCAGGCAGCTTCGTTTACAATTCTGAAGTGATCGATATCGGCAGCTCGCTGGGTTCTTTACCGGTCCCGGGAATCGCAGATGCAATAAAACCTCTACCTCATGACCAATACAAGCTTAATGTCGAAATTAACCAGGTAATTTACGATGGAGGAGCCATCAAAGGAGCCCGTGCGATTGAAAAGGCCGATCTCCTTATCAATGAGAAGCAGGTTGAAACGGATCTTTACAAACTAAGGAGCCAGATCAACACTTGTTATTTCTCTCTGCTGCTTCTGGAAAGACAGGAGGAACTGCTGAACAATTATCTTGATCTTGTCAGCAGGAGGATAGCCTCAATGCAGTCGGGAGTTGATAATGGGGTAATACTCCGTTCCGACGTCGATGTAATGAATACCGAGAAAATCAGACTCGGGCAGCAGATCAGGGAGAGCGCCATACGCAGGGAATCGCTTCTCAGGACACTCTCACAGCTGACAGCCATGGAAATCGATCCTGCTTCAGAACTTGTGATGCCGGTTTTCAATACCGACTCAACGGATATGATAACCAGACCGGAACTTGAGATTTTCGACCTGAGGAAGGATCAGCTGGATGCAAGCCTGCAGGTAATAAACAGCCGCAGAATGCCCAAAGCCTACGGATTTGCCACCCTTGGCTACGGGAATCCCCCGGGAAACAACTTTTTCAGGGATGAATTCGCACCTTATTATATTCTGGGAGCAGGGGTGAAATGGAACATCTTCGACTGGAACAAGGCAAAGACTGATAAACAAATAGTTGGACTTCAGCATGTTTTGATTGAGAACCGGCAGAACGACCTTACCGACAATCTTAACAGGATGCTTGAGGCAAAGAGCGCCGAGATAGAAAGTCTGAGCTCCCTTATTGAAGCCGACCTCGAACTTATCAGTCTCAGGAAAAGGATAACTTCCTCAGCGGAATCGCAGTATGAAAACGGAACCATTACTGCAACCGAACTGCTGAACGAGATCAACTCGGAAAAGCAGGTTCTGATAAATTACGAGATACACAGGATAAACCTTGCGATGGCACAGGCCGATTATTATAACATAAGCGGGAAGGAAACAGAATGACGGATGGAACTCATGTATCCGGATCGCATTTCGCCCGAAAATCAATGGAGGACTGTTTTTAAAACAAGATAATTTAAAGTGAAAATCTCAAATAAGATAAAAATGAAACCCATAACATTGATCATCATCACTGTGGTTCTGTTGGCAGGCTGCCGCGACAAATCAGGCGAAGCTGACGCCTATGGAACTTTTGAAGCCACTGAGGTAACAGTCTCTTCCGAAACCAGCGGACGTATTCTTAAATTCCCGGTGGCCGAAGGGACTGAAATTGAGGAAGGAGAAGAAGTCGCCCTGATCGACACCACCCTCTTCCACCTTCAGCGTAACGAGATCGTGGCAGGGATGAACGGAATAAGAACAAAGATCGCTTCAATAAATGCCCAGAATGAGATCCTCAGGCAACAGATGGAGAACCTCAATGTCAACGTAAAAAGAATAGAAAACATGATGAGGGATGATGCCGCCACCAGAAAACAGTATGATGATCTCACCGGGCAGGTAGCCGTGATTGAAAAACAGATAGCTGCCAACAATACCCAGAAAGCATCGGTTGCGGCAGAGCTGTCGGTTTATGAATCAAAAAAGGCAACCCTCAGTGAACAACTGTCGAGGAGTTGGGTAAAAAGTCCTCTCAAGGGGACTGTTATTGAAAAGTATGCCGAGCCGGGAGAGCTTACCTCAGCGGGCAGGCCCCTGGTAAAGATTGCCGACCTTTCGGTGATGAAGCTGAAAGTGTACGTCAGCGGGGCTCAGCTGGGCGATCTGAAGATTGGCAGCGAATGCACGGTAAGGACCGATGAAGGTGAAACGGGCTACAAGTCGTTCCCCGGAAGGATAAGTTATATTTCAGGGAAAGCCGAATTCACTCCCAAGATAATCCAGACAAAGGAAGAACGGGTTACGCTTGTCTATTCAGTGACCATTGATGTTGCCAACGACGGTACAATGAAATCGGGAATGCCCGGTGAAGCCATATTCTGAGATTATGCCGAAAGCTATTGAATCATCGGGTATTTGCAAAAGCTTCGGGGACACGAAGGCTCTGAATGATATAACCTTCAACATTAACGAAGGTGAAATATTCGGATTCATCGGCCCCGACGGAGCGGGCAAAACCACACTGTTCCGGATAATCACCACGCTTCTGCTTCCCGACAGCGGTTCCATGACCATTCTCGGGCTCGACAGCACCGTGGGATACAAAAAGCTGAGGGAAAACATGGGATACATGCCCGGACGGTTCAGCCTTTACCTTGATCTGACTGTGGAGGAGAACCTTAACTTTTATGCTTCGGTTTTTGGAACAACAGTGAAAAAGAACTTTGAACTTATAAGTGATATCTACTCGCACATTGAGCCTTTCAGGACAAGGCCTGCAGGAAAGCTTTCGGGCGGAATGAAGCAGAAGCTTGCCTTGTCGTGTGCACTGATCCACAGACCCCGCTTGCTTGTACTCGACGAACCTACAACAGGAGTGGATGCCGTATCCCGGACGGAGTTCTGGGCTTTGCTCAGGAAGCTTAAGCAGTACGGTATAACCATTGTGGTATCGACTCCATACATGGATGAGGCCATGAGGTGCGACAGGGTGGCCCTGATCCAGGACGGGCAGATGTTATCGATTGACAGTCCTCAGAATGTCAGGGACGGATTTTCCCGCAAACTGTTCAGTGCGAGGGCCGGGGATAAGTACAGACTTCTGCTTGCCCTCAGGGATTACCCCGGAACGCTGAGCGTTTATCCGTTCGGGGATTCAATCCACTTAACTCTTTCAGAAGAAAAGCCGGGCAGGCAACTGTCTGAATACCTTTCGGAGAAAGGAATAAATGATGCAACGATCGTTGAAACAGAAGCCGGTATCGAAGACCGCTTTCTGGAGCTGATGGGAATGGATGAAATAAAGAACCCATGAACCGTGACAAAGTAATAAAGGTAAGGAACCTTGTTAAGAAGTTCGGGAGTTTCGTTGCAAACGACAACCTCAGCTTCGATGTTTATGAGGGTGAGATATTCGGTTTTCTCGGGGCCAACGGAGCAGGAAAAACAACTGCAATCAGAATACTGACAGGCCTGTCGGAGCCTACATCCGGAGAAGTGATGGTTGCCGGCTTCGATGCCCGCAGGCAGCCCGAAGAGATCAAGAAGAACATAGGGTATATGTGCCAGAAGTTTTCTCTTTATGAGGACCTGACCATCAGGGAGAATATCATGCTGTACGGGGGAATTTACGGACTTGACCGGAATACGATAAGGGAACGGACCGGACAGTTGCTCGACAAACTAAGATTCAGTGAATACGGAGACAGGCTTATATCCTCTCTCCCTCTCGGGGTAAAGCAGAAGCTTGCCTTTGCCGTGGCAGTATTTCATAAACCAAAGATAGTCTTTCTGGATGAACCCACCGGGGGAGTCGATCCGCTGACACGCCGGCAGTTCTGGGAGATGATATATGAAACAGCTTCAGGAGGAATAACTGTCTTTGTAACAACCCATTACATGGATGAGGCCGAATACTGCGACCGGGTGTCAATAATGAATGAGGGCAGGATTGAGGCTCTTGACACACCGGCAGAACTTAAACGCTTATACAATGCCGCCACTGTTGAAGAGGTCTTTGTAAAGATCGCCAGGCCCGGAGCGAACAGTAAAAAGGAAAATGCTGACAATAACAGAATAGTATGAAGAGGTTTTTAGGATTTGTCAGGAAGGAATTCATTCACATATTCAGGGACACCAGAACCCTTGTGATTTTGTTCGGGCTTCCTGTAGTTATGATCATCCTTTTCGGTTATGTGGTGAGCACCGACCTGAAAAACGCCAGCCTTGCTTTTCTCGATCTCTCAAAGGACGATGTTACAACCACACTCACCGACAGGATATGCTCATCGGGATTCTTCAGGAAAACAGCTGACCTGTCAGGCCATCAGGACATTGACAGGATACTCAGAAGCGGAAAGGCAAAGGCGGTGATAGTGTTTGGTGAGAATTTCGGCAGGGAACTGGAATCGGGGAAAAAACCCCGGATCAGCATTATTGCCGATGGTTCTGAGCCCAATATTGCCACGCTCGTTACCAATTATGCCACTGCGATAATATCAGGATTCACACAGCAGCCGACACTGACAAACCAGAGTTCCGCTCCCGTTATCGTACCTGAGGTCAGAATGTTCTACAATCCTTCGCTTAAGAGCCAGTTCATGTTCATCCCGGGAGTGATAACCATGATAATGATCCTTATCTGCGCCCTGATGACTTCCATCACCCTGACCAGGGAGAAGGAATTCGGGACTATGGAGGTGCTGCTGGTCTCGCC
This sequence comes from Bacteroidota bacterium, assembly GCA_022709665.1. GTDB lineage: Bacteria > Bacteroidota > Bacteroidia > Bacteroidales > VadinHA17 > LD21. Next base: position 2,005 of record JAKLIJ010000080.1, on the reverse strand, counting down.
GCTGAAACCGGTTCAGATAATTCTGGGGAAAGTCACTCCATATTTCCTGCTTTCATTTGTAAATGTTGTAACAATACTTGTAATGTCGCGACTTGTATTTGGAATGTCTGTAAAAGGCAGTCTTGCGCTTCTCCTGGCTGAGAGTATGCTTTACATTCTGTTGTCGCTTTCGATAGGCATTCTCATATCGGCTGTGGCAAAAACCATGCAGCAGGCTATATTCATTTCACTTGTAGGAATGATGCTGCCGACTGTGCTGCTTTCAGGATTTATTTTTCCTATAGAAAACATGCCGGAAATATACGACTGGATAAGCTCAGTACTGCCCCCGAGGTATTTCATTGTGATAATCAAAAATATTATGATCAAGGGCACGGGATTCGCTCATGTATGGAAAGAAACTCTTGTACTGGCTTTCATGACGGCAGCATTTATCGGACTTGCCGTTAAAAAGTTCAGGATAAGGCTTCAGTAAGTAACAGGATGATAACCGGTACAGGGTAAAAGACATAAGGTAAAAGACAAAAGGTTCACGAAAAACGATAAACAACAAACTATAAACCGAATAATGCGAACCATAATATTCCTGATAAAGAAAGAGTTCCTTCAGATCTTCCGTGACAAGTTCATTGGGAAAGCTATTTTCGGGATCCCGATAATCCAGATGCTTATCCTGGTTCCTGCCATCACATTTGAGATAAAATCAGTGAAACTGTGCATTATTGATAATGATCTGACATCTGAATCGCGAGGTCTGACAAGCAAGCTCGACGGCTCTCCTTTTTTCACTATCGTGGATGCTGTTGATTCAGAGAAGGAGGCCAATGAGCTTCTTTATGACGATAATGCTGATGCCGTTCTCCGGATACCTGCAGGTTTTGGCAGGGATCTGGGGCTTGGGAGACCTGCTAAAGTGATGGTTTCCGCCAACGCCATAAATGCCATGACAGCCCAGTTGTCGTGGGCTTATCTGTCGGGAGTTATCCGCGATTACAATGCCGGTATTGCCCTTTCAGGCCATCCCGAAGCGGCCACTCTTATGACAGCACCGGATATCACATTCAGGTACTGGTACAATGAGATGCTCAACTACAAATACTACATGCTTCCCGGGATACTCGGGATACTGGTTACAGCAATAGGTTTTGTACTGGCAGGCCTTAACATGGTAAAGGAAAAGGAGATCGGGACCATAGAACAGATAAACGTGACCCCCGTAAAGAAATACCAGTTTGTGATGGCAAAAATGATCCCCTTCCTGTTGATCGGACTCATCGATCTCGCCATTGGCCTCGGGGTTGGGAAACTCCTGTTCCATATCCCTTTCGAGGGAAGCCTGTTCTTGTTGTTTTTGTGTTCCGCAATATTTCTGGTGGCAGCCCTGGGACTGGCGCTCTTTGTATCGACCATGTCAGGAACACAGCAGCAATTCATGTTTGTGGCTTTCTTCTTCATGATAATCTTCATACTTATGAGCGGTATCTTCACTCCCCTCGAAAGCATGCCAGTCTGGGCACAGAATATCGACCTTCTGAATCCGGTGGCCTATCTGATGAAGATAAACAGGATGATTATGCTGAAAGGATCGACTTTTGCTGACATTGGCAGGGAAATTTTCGCGCTTACGGCAATAGCTGTGGTTTTCACAGCGCTGGCAATCAACAGGTACCGGAAGACAGCGTAATAAGATTCCCATAAAGCAATTATGTCCCGCTCCTTCAGAGCGGAACACACTGGGGGAGTGCATGCCTCCGGTTTCACCGGAGGTTATTGTTATCCTTCTCATTCTGAGAAGCTGCCGGCATCCCCATGCTCCTTCCGGAGCATTTCTCTGCCAGGGAGTTCAGTGAGAAGGTAACTTTCCAGCTTCAATCATATTCAGCCAGGTGGATGGCAGTGCAGAAGTATAGGTAATGAAGTCCATTTTACAGCTTCAATATTATCCAGCCAGGTGGATGGCAGTGCAGAAGTATATGTATTGAATTCTATTTTACAGATTCAATAT
>JAKLIJ010000008.1 GCA_022709665.1 Bacteroidota bacterium | reverse complement strand
ATTGTAGACATGAGCGGGCCCAGACCGTCATGAAGATCCTTGGCAAAACGTTTTCTTTCGTTCTCCTCGGTGTTTATTATTGCACTGATAACCCTTTTCTCCGCCTTCATCCTGTCGATGTCGGCACGCTTGAGGGAATAGAAAAGCTCCCTTATCAATACCACCCCTGTGATTATCATAAAGGAGATTATCACATCGAGCCAGTTGTCGATCGTCTGCCAGGTATAGGAGGGAGAACCCCTGAAATACTCGAAAAGCTGAAGGATTTTGCGGATGGCCATGAAAACAAACGAGATTGAAAGCAATATCCACGATAGCCTGTACTTCGTTAGTTTCATGAACCGGAGCGCGATTGAGGCAGCTATGATCTGAAGGACAATAGAGATGATGAGGGCAATAAGTCTTACCATGTCAGGCGCAATGTATTGCAAAAATAGAGAGAATTTGCGACATATGACGTGCCCACCTCATACTGCAAACCGAACGCCGCACGCCACGTACCGCGTACCGCGAGCCGCGCACCTCACACCGCACAGGCGGCAACATTTTTTGATTCTTTTCTTCCGAATTTATTACCTTTGACGCCTCATATTGCAGGATGAAGTTTTTTTACAACACCGGGATTCTCTTGTTTGCACTCACAGTGAGGCTGTTATCGCCTTTTAATCCAAAGGCGCGGCTTATGCTCAGAGGATGGAAAGGCTGGGAAGAGAGACTCAGGGAAAATGCCGGAAGCGACAGTAAAAACATCTGGGTTCACTGCGCTTCGCTCGGGGAATTCGAACAGGGAAGGCCTGTAATTGAGGAACTCAGGAAAAGACAACCCGGATGCAGGATAATACTTTCCTTCTTTTCACCGTCGGGGTATGAAATAAGAAAAAATTACCAGGCGGCAGATTATGTATGCTACCTGCCACCTGACACAAGGAGGAATGCAGAAAGATTTGTTAAAGCCGCAAATCCTTCCATGGTAATCTTTGTCAAATACGAATTCTGGAATAATTATATCTCAGAAATCCGAAGTAAGAACATTCCTCTTTACCTTGTCTCCGGCATCTTCAGGCCCGGCCAGCATTTTTTTAAATGGTACGGCGGGTTTTTCAGGAAGATGCTTCTCAGCTTCACCAGGATATTTGTTCAGGACAAGCGTTCAGAAAGCCTTTTGAGGAGCGCCGGGATTGAAAATGTCACCATTGCCGGCGACACAAGGTTCGACAGGGTGCTTCAGATAGCTTCGGCGGCGAGGGATATTAAAGCCCTGGAAGTCTTCAGGGGAAAGAGCAGGCTCTTCCTTGCGGGAAGCAGCTGGCCCCCTGATGAGGAGATAATTGCAGGATATATCCTGAGCCATCCCGGCTCGATGAAATGGGTGTTCGCTCCTCATGAAATCGACAAACCCAATATTGAAAGGCTTGAAAAACTTCTCGGAAAAGATGTGGTAAGGTACTCCGAATTCACTGAGGAGAAAGCAGGAGCACGTGTTATGATAATCGACAATATGGGGATGCTTTCATCGGCTTACAGGTACGCCGGCATTGCCGCAGTGGGCGGGGGCTTCGGAAAAGGCATCCATAATGTCCTGGAACCGGCCTGCTGGGGTATACCCGTACTTTTTGGTCCCAATTACGGAAAGTTCCGCGAAGCAGTCGACCTTATCGAACTCGGAGGCGCCAGATCGTACAGCAATTATGAAGAATTCGAAGCTGCTTTTGATGCCCTGACAGGAGATGACAAACTTTACCGGAAAGCAGCCGATTCCGCCGGCAGATTTGTGAGTGAAAATGCCGGAGCTACCCGTAAAATAATGGATTTGATAACTATAAAAGATATTAACAATCAGTGAGGAAAACTTGTTGACAACTAGTTAATTTAACTTGAGGGGGGATAGTTGCGGTAAGTGTAAATTCAAGCCCCCGGTTTAATCAAGGGTTATTTCTTTCTGATACCAAGAAATCAGATAATTATGGAGAGAATAATTTTATTTACAACCAATAAATCCTGAATCTTATGATAAAACTTTACAAAAGCTTTTTTACAGTCTTGTTGTTCCTGTCAGTCTCGTTGATTTCATTCGGACAGGGATCAACAACATCCTCCATGAGCGGTAAGATCACCGACTCGCAGGGAGAAGCCCTGGCAGGAGCCACTATCGTCGCAACTCACGTCCCGTCAGGAACGGTGTACGGTGCAACGGCCAATGTCCAGGGATTGTTTTCAATACAAGGGATGCGCCCCGGAGGTCCCTACAAAGTCGATGTAACCTTTATAGGCTACTCGAAGGAATCTTTCACTGACATTAATCTCTCGCTCGGCGAGACTTTCGGACTGAATGTCAATATGAAAGAATCAAGCACCGAACTCACGGTCGTAACGGTGGTCGGAGCCAAGCCTTCAAAGTTCAATACATTGAAGACAGGCGCCACCACTAACATTTCAGCCGACCAGATGACTGTTCTGCCTACCATAAACAGGAACATCAGCGACATCGCCAGGGTTTCACCCTATACAAACGGCATGAGCTTCTCGGGCGGCGACGGACGTTCAACAAACTTCACTGTCGACGGTTCGAACTTCAACAACAACTTCGGACTCAACAGCAACCTTCCCGGCGGCGGAAACCCGATCTCACTCGATGCCATCGAGGAGGTTCAGGTTGTAATCGCTCCCTTCGATGTCCGCCAGACCAACTTCATCGGAGGAGGTATCAATGCAATCACCAAATCGGGGACCAACACCTATAAGGCCACTGCTTATACCTATTATACGAACCAGAACATGAGGGGTAACAAGATAGGTGACCATGATTTCGGAGATCGCGTCAAGGAATCAAATTCTATCTATGGATTCACAGTGGGAGGCCCCATCATCAAAAACAAACTTTTCTTCTTCGGTAACCTTGAATATGAGAAAACACCCCAGCAGGTTATCCGCTGGAGAGCTTCACAGAATGGCGTGTCGGACCAGCAGACAATTTCGCGCGTTACAGAAGCCGACCTCCAGGCTGTATCCGATCACCTCAGGAATAAATACGGCTACGAAACAGGTTCTTTCAACAGCTTCCCTGCCGACGAGTCAAACCTGAAGTACCTTGCCCGTCTCGACTGGAACATCACCGATGCCCACAAACTGAGCGTCCGTTACAACCATACCAAGAACACCGCCTGGAATCCTCCCAACGGAAACTCAACCGACGGAAGCTACCGCGACCGCGGTAAGGACCGCGTCGGAGAATTCTCCTTTTCCTATGAAAATTCCATGTACTCGATGGATAACATAGTGAATTCCGGATCACTCGAACTGAACAGCAGGTTCTCAAACACAATGTCAAATCAGCTGCTCGTCACTTATTCCGATATCAAGGACGTTCGCGGATCGACATCCTCGCCTTTCCCTTTCATCGATATCATGAGCGGCGATATCGCAACCGGAATTGATGCACTTGCTCCCTATATTTCAGCAGGTTATGAACTATTCACCTGGAATAACGGGGTTAAGAACAAGATAATAACAGCTACCGACAACTTCACATATTATCTTGATGCACACAAACTGACTGCCGGTGTAAGTTTCGAATACCAGATGGCCGACAACAACTACATGCGTAACGGAACCGGTTACTACCGCTACTACAGTCTCAGCGATTTTCTTAGCGGAGCGGCACCGGTCGACTTTGCCCTTACCTATGGGACCAACGGTAACCTTGTTCCTTCAAACGCTGTAAAATTCAACCAGATAGGCGCTTATATCCAGGATGAGTGGAGCCCGCTTCAGAACTTCAAGCTTACCGTAGGACTTCGCGCCGATAACCTTTCCTTTATCGACGACATCATCACCAATAACGCAATTAAGGATCTCAACTTCGGTGGCAGACACATCGATACGGGTGAATGGCCAAAATCAAGGATCAATCTTTCGCCCCGCGTAGGCTTTACATGGGATGTGAATTCAAACAAATCAATTGTTGTTCGCGGTGGAACAGGGATATTCACTGGCCGCCTGCCCCTGGTGTTCTTTACCAACATGCCCTCCAATGCAGGGATGAACCAGATTTTGATGAAAGTCCAGACACGCTTCAATTCGTCAGGCGTTCCTACCCAGGTTGACCCAAGACTCGCTTTGCTTGAAGGCGATATTATCACCGATGTTGATGAGATGATCGACAGGCTCGATTTCCAGACAGTGGTAACCCCGGAGGATGGCAGCGTACCAAGCTCAATAGCCGGAGTGGATCCCGATTTCAGAATGCCTCAGGTATGGAAATCATCACTGGCTGTTGATTATAAACTTCCTGTTGAATTCCCGTTATCAGTCACGGCTGAAGGTATGTTCACAAAGAACATAAACGCAGTCATGATCGAAAATTACGCTGTTAAAAATCCTGCTTCAAGCTGGACAAGATTTGCCGGACCTGACAAACGTTTCATTTACCCGGCAGACTATCTTTACAGCAGCAGCATCAAGGATGCCTGCGTTCTGGTTAATACAAACAAAGGCTACGGCTACACATTCAACCTGACTGTCAATGCAGAACCGGTGAAGAACCTCGATCTGATGGCAGCCTATACCAAAACCGAAATGAAGGAAATGTCGGGCATGCCCGGCAGCAACGCCAACTCGGCATGGGTGGGAGTTTACTCTGTTGACGGACCTAATGTTCCAACAGTCCAGAGATCACAGTATGTAATGCCTGATAAGGTCATCGGATCAGTATCATACCGGATTCCTTACCTTAATGATCACATGGCATCAACAATCAGCCTGTTCTATTCGGGTTTCACTCCTTACGGAAACTCATTTACATACAGCAACGATATGAACGGCGATTTTGTGACCACCGACCTGATCTACATACCTAAGCAGAAAGGTGAAGTTTCATTCCTGACCGCTGCCGACGAGAATGCCTTCTTCGATTTCATCGAGCAGGATCGTTACCTGAAAAAACACAAGGGCGAATATGCTGAGGCCTACGCTGCAAGAGCACCATGGGTAAGCAGGCTTGACCTCCGCTTTGTACAGGATTTCTCGGTTAATGCAGGAAGCACAAGGAACACACTCCAGCTGAGCATCGACGTACTCAATGCAGCCAACCTTATAAATTCAAAATGGGGTGTTTACAAAAACATGGCTGCCAGCAACTACGGAGCTATTCTGAAGTATGAAGGCCGCGACGCATCCAATGTACCTACATACTCAATGGTAAAAGTAAAAGACGCCTACCCGACCAAAACATACGACACTTACCTGAATATCAATCAGTGCTGGATGCTGCAGGTTGGACTCCGCTATATCTTCAACTAAGCTTCTGAAGTATAATTATCAAAAGGCGCCTTTTTTGAGGCGCCTTTTTTTTAACTTTTTTCTTAACATCTGAGTAAGCCGCATCAGTCTTGAATTTATTTAGCCGGCTAAAGCCTGAGCCTGTCCCCAACTTTCTAATAATTAGGCCGCTTGGCGCCTTCCGGTGTTGCCGGGAACTTTTTTCATAAGTCTAATGTGCAGAATAGCAACAACATGGCCTTAAGTTAATAACTCAAGCTTGAAATGTTAATAAACTTGAAATTTTAATCTTGCATCGGGTTGGATGCTTATATATTTTAGCGATTACCCGCTTCAAAAATCAACGGTCGTATAATCGTAACAGTATCAAAAGTTAACAGAATTATCTTTTTCAAAATGGGAGATTTATTTGTCCAGGACTCAGTCGTCGCGTCAGAAAAGGCAGATGATGCAACAAAAGAAATCAAGAAAAGAACTGAAATGAAAGATTCTGACAAACCGGCAGGAAAAAAACCAGAGAAGAAGACTTATTCTCATGATGAAGCCGTTGAAGCAAGCATCAGTTATTTCAATGGCGATGAACTGGCAGCCAGAGTCTGGGCAAACAAGTATGCCCTTAAAGACTCTTTCGGAAACCTTTATGAGCTTAGCCCAGACGATATGCATCGCAGGCTGGCCAGGGAAATCCGCAGGATCGAACTCAAATACAAGAACCCTCTTCCGGAGGAGCTGATATACAGCGTCCTTAAGGATTTTAAATACATAGTGCCCCAGGGAGGACCCATGACAGGCATTGGCAACGACTACCAGATAGCATCGCTCTCAAACTGCTTCGTGATAGGCAACGACGGAATTGCTGACTCTTACGGCGGGATAATGAAAATCGACCAGGAACAGGTTCAGCTTATGAAAAGGCGCGGAGGTGTCGGACACGACCTTTCACATATCAGACCCAAAGGCTCTCCCGTGCTTAACAGCGCACTTACTTCAACAGGCGTTGTGCCCTTTATGGAAAGATATTCCAACTCAACACGCGAAGTGGCGCAGGACGGAAGAAGGGGAGCGCTTATGCTTTCAATTTCCATAAAGCATCCCGACAGCGGCAGATTCATCGATGCCAAAATGGAAAGCGGCAAGGTAACCGGAGCGAACGTCTCTGTAAAGATCACCGATGAATTCATGAAAGCTGTTGAGAATAAAACCATATTCCGCCAGCAATACCCTATTGTTTCTGATAATCCGAAGTTCGTCAGAGACGTCGATGCCCTCCAGCTCTGGAACAAAATAATTCACAATGCCTGGAAATCCGCCGAACCAGGTGTACTGTTCTGGGATACAATAATAAGAGAAAGCGTTCCCGATTGCTATGCCGACCTTGGCTTCACTACTGTGTCGACAAATCCATGCGGCGAAATACCCCTCTGCCCTTACGACAGCTGCCGCCTTCTGGCAATAAACCTTTACAGCTATGTGATGAACCCGTTTACCGACAGGGCAGAATTCAACTTTGAACTTTATAAGGAACATGTCGGGCTTGCACAAAGAATGATGGACGACATCATCGACCTCGAACTTGAAAAGATAGACGCAATACTTGCAAAGATAGAAGCAGACCCGGAGAAGGAAGAGCTTAAATTGGTAGAGAAAAATCTCTGGCTGAACATCAGGAAAAAATCGGAACAGGGAAGAAGAACCGGCATTGGAATAACAGCCGAAGGAGATATGCTTGCAGCGCTCGGACTGAGGTACGGCAGCGAGGAAGCTGTAAACTTCTCGGTGGAAGTGCACAAAACACTTGCTCTCGAAGCTTACAAATCATCAACATACCTTGCCAGGGAAAGAGGTCCGTTCACCATTTTCGATGCTGAAAGAGAAAAAAACAATCCTTTCATCATCAGGATGAAAGAAGCCGACCCCGTGATGTACAACAACATGGTCAAATACGGACGGCGCAATATTGCTCTTCTTACCATAGCTCCGACGGGCACCACCAGCCTTATGACTCAGACAACCTCCGGTATAGAACCCATTTTCTCCGTGTTCTACAAGCGCCGCAGAAAAGTAAACCCCAACGATAAGAACGTGAAGGTTACTTTTAAGGACGAGGTGGGCGATTCGTGGGAGGAGTTCATCGTCTTCCATCATAAATTCGTCGACTGGCTCAGGCTGAACGGCTACGATCCCGACAAGGTTACAGCTATGAACGACCAGGAAATAAATGCAATAATTGAAAAGTCGCCCTACTACAAAGCTACTGCAAATGATGTCGACTGGGTGGCGAAGGTCAGAATGCAGGGAGCAATACAGAAATGGGTCGACCATTCCATAAGCGTTACAATTAACCTTCCTTCCGATGTCAAGGAAGATCTGGTAAGTGAACTTTACCTGACTGCATGGAAATCAGGATGCAAGGGAGCCACGGTTTATCGCAACGGATCACGCGACGGGGTATTGATAGCAGGAAAGAATGACGCCAGAACAGAAAGACCGAAGCGCCCCAAAGTGCTCGACTGCGATGTAATCCGATTTAACTTCAACGAGGAAAAATGGGTTGCATTCGTGGGGCTTAAGGACGGCAGGCCTTATGAGATCTTTACAGGTCTGGCTGATGATGAGGTCTTCCCGATCCCGAAAACCATTGTCAAGGGAAAGATTATCAAGGTCAGGCTGGATGACGGCAAAACAAGATATGACTTCCAGTACACAGATAAATACGGATACAAAAAGATCTTCGAGGGACTGTCCCACATGTTCAAACCGGAATACTGGAATTACGCCAGACTGATATCGGGTGTTCTCCGCCACGAGATGCCAATTCAGGATGTGGTGAACCTGGTTCAGTCGCTTAAACTCGACAGCGAATCAATAAACAACTGGAAAAACGGCGTCGAAAGAGCTCTTAAAAAATACATACCAAACGGAACGAGAGCCAAGGGAAAATGCAGCGAATGCGGCTCCGACAACCTGGTGTACGAGGAAGGCTGCCTGATCTGCAAGGACTGCGGATCATCCAAATGCGGATGATTACCGACACCGGCAGGTTTTAAATTTGCCCCCTGCCACCTGTTCCCTGCCCCCTGCCCGAAGGGGGTTCTGCCCCCTGCCCCCTGCCCTAAAGGGGGTTCTGTTGGAGGTTGTTAGTTAATGACATTAAGCTGCTTACCGATTTTGGTAAATGAGGCGATGGCTTTGTCGAGATGCTCTTTTTCATGGGCTGCTGAAAGCTGAACCCTTATCCTAGCCTGACCTTTCGGAACAACAGGGTAATAAAAACCTGTTACATAAATGCCTTCTTCGAGCAGCAGGGCCGCCATCTCCTGCGACAGTTTGGCGTCGTAAAGCATTACCGCACAGATTGCCGACCGGGTGGGTTTGATGTCAAACCCGGCCTTTACCATCTTTTCCATGAAATATCCTGTGTTGAAATGCAGCTTGTCCTGGAGTTCATTGGTTTCCGTCATCATTTCTATCATCCTTATCCCTGCAGCAGCAACGAGGGGAGGGATTGAATTACTGAACAGATAAGGCCTCGACCGCTGGCGAAGCATCTCTATTATCTCCTTCTTCCCTGTGGTGAATCCGCCGATAGCTCCGCCAAAAGCCTTGCCAAGAGTACCGGTTATGATCTCTATTTTTCCCTTAAGGTTGTAAAGTTCGGTAACTCCACGGCCTGTATCTCCCACAACACCGGCTGAATGAGATTCGTCAACCATAATCATGGCATTGTAACGGGCAGCAAGCTCATGTATCTTGTCGAGAGGAGCCACATTTCCGTCCATCGAGAATACACCGTCTGTCACAATAAGCCTGAACCGCTGAGCCTGAGCCTCCTTAAGCTTTTCCTCGAGCTCGTTCATGTCAGAATTGGCATACCTGTAGCGCTGGGCTTTGCAGAGCCTCACACCGTCGATAATGGAGGCATGGTTAAGTGAATCAGAAATTATGGCGTCCTCTTCGGTGAGAAGCGGTTCAAAAACACCGCCGTTGGCGTCAAAGCAGGCTGCATAAAGAATGGTGTCTTCAGTACCGAAAAATCCGGCAAGCTTTCGCTCCAGCTCCTTGTGAAGGTCGCCCGTTCCGCATATAAAACGGACCGACGACATGCCGTAACCATGAGTATCGAGAGCTTTTTTTGCAGCTTCAACAAGTCTGGCATTTGCAGAAAGGCCGAGATAGTTGTTTGCACAAAAATTGAGAACCTTCTGTCCGCTGTCGAGCGTAATTTCAGCTCCCTGAGGAGACACGATCACTCTTTCATTTTTATACAAACCGGCTTCCCTGATTTCTGAAAGAACCCGAACGAGATGCTGCTGATAATCATTATACATTGTCTTATCTGTTTAGTTTTTGAAAGCACCCTTTGTTACGGGTCGCTGGTTGCTGGTTATCCGGCTGAAAAGTCCCTAAGTCTCTTCGTCCCTTCGTCTCTTCGTCCCTAAGTCTCTAAGTCCCTTTGTCTCTTCGTCCCTAAGTCCCTTCGTCTCTTCGTCCCTAAGTCCCTTCGCCTCTTCGTCTAATCCCAGTTAAGTATAACCTTTCCGCATTCGCCGCTTTCCATAACATCAAATCCCTTCTGAAAGTCATTGATGCTGAACCTGTGGGTGATAACCGGGTTGAGGTCGATTCCCCCTATTATCATCTGCTCCATCTTGTACCATGTCTCCCACATTTCCCTTCCATAAATTCCTTTCAGGGTGATTGCTTTGAAAATAATGTCGCTCCACGGGACTTCAAAGTTCGACGGCAGTATGCCCAGCAATGAAATGTTCGAACCGTTATACATGCTTCCTATCATTTCGATAAAGGCTTTGGGCGAGCCCGACATTTCAAGACCTACATCGAAGCCCCTCATCCCGAGCGCTTTTACCGCATCTGATATCTTTTCTCCCTTTGCCGGATTTATTGTAAGCGTGGCTCCCATCTTCCTTGCTATTTCAAGCCGGTAATCGCTTAGGTCGCTGGCAACAATAAACCTGGCCCCTGAATATTTTGCTATCGCAATAGCCATGCTTCCAATGAGCCCGGCACCTGTTACAAGGACATCTTCACCCAGCAGAGGGAAAGAAAGAGCGGTGTGTGTTGCATTTCCGAAGGGATCCATTATGGCAGCCCATTCGTCGGGTATCCTCGGGTCGAGAGGAACTGCGTTAAGCGCCGGGAGCTTCAGATACTCAGCAAAAGCGCCGTCAATATTTACCCCGATACCTATGGAGTTTTCACAGACGTGTTCCTTCCCCCTCCGGCAATTCCTGCAATGGCCGCAGGCAAGGTGCCCTTCGCCGGTAACCCTGTCGCCGGGTTTCAGATTCTTGACTCCCGCCCCGGTCTTTTCAATGTAACCCATGTATTCATGCCCGATAACCATAGGCACCCTGATGGTCTTCTGAGCCCAGGGATCCCATTTGTATATATGCAGGTCGGTACCGCATATTGCTGTTTTCTTTATCTTTATTATGACGTCGTTAAGACCGGGCTCGGGAACGGGAACTTCCTCCATCCATAATCCCTTCTCCGCTTTCGACTTTACAAGAGCCTGCATTTTCTTCATGAATGGCTGTTTTAGAGCACTAAATTAATACAATTATCCTCAGGCTGCTCATGATTATTATCAACAGCCGGACGACAAACTCAAATAGCCATCCGGCAGGGAATACTAATTACATGTTTTGGCTATCTTTGACTCTGACAATAATCAGTTATATTAAATCATGCCGCAGGTAAGAGTAAGATTTGCACCGAGTCCGACGGGACCTCTCCATATCGGAGGGGTGAGGACTGCGCTGTACAACTATCTTTTCGCAAAAAAGAACAAAGGCACATTCATCCTCAGAATTGAGGACACCGACCAGACAAGATTTGTCGAGGGTGCAGAGGATTACATAATGGAATCACTGAGATGGTGCGGGATAGTGGTTGACGAAGGAATAAGGGAGGGAGGTGAGCACTCGCCTTACCGCCAGAGCGACAGAAAAGAGATATACAAAAAGTACGCAGATAAGCTTGTCGACAAGGGATTGGCTTACTATGCATTCGACACTCCTGAACAACTTGAGGCGATCAGGCTCGAATACGAAAAGAAAGGCACAACCTTTAATTACAATAGTGAGGTTCGCGGAAAGCTTACAAATTCCTTATCGCTCGACGCTGTTGACTGGAATGCCAGACTCGACAGGGGAGAGCCTTATGTGATCAGATTTAAAATGCCTGTAGACGAGGAAGTTCATTTTGAAGATATTATAAGAGGCCAGATTGTGGTAAACACTTCCACTCTCGACGATAAGGTCCTGTTCAAATCCGACGGAATGCCTACATATCATCTTGCACATCTCGTCGACGACCATCTGATGAAGATAAGCCATGTGATAAGAGGAGAGGAGTGGCTTCCGTCACTTCCGCTTCATATCCTTCTCTACAGGGCTTTCGGTTGGGAAACTCCGTTATTTGCGCATCTTCCTCTCCTTCTCAAACCCGACGGCAAAGGCAAACTGAGCAAGCGCGACGGCGATCGCATGGGATTCCCGGTCTTCCCCCTGTTCTGGCCTTACGACGAAACGGCAAAGGGATACCGCGAGGAAGGATATTACCCTGAAGCATTCGTGAATATGATAGCACTTCTCGGATGGAACCCCGGAACAGAGCAGGAGATCTTCTCAATGGATGAACTCATCGATGCTTTTTCCCTCGAAAGGGTGGGTAAGTCGGGATCGAGGTTTGATCCGGAAAAGGCAAAATGGTTCAATCATCAGTATCTGCAGAAAAGATCAGACAGCCGGCTTGCCATGGAATTCAGGGAGTTCCTCAGGGAAAAGGGCTTCCATATCGATATTGTCCGCCTTGAAATGCTGGTGTCCATGGTAAAGGAGAGGGTGAGCTTTGTAAAAGAGTTCTGGTCCCAGACCGATTTCTTCTTCAAAGCTCCTGAAGCGTACGACCTGGAAGCTGTAAAAAAGAGATGGCAGGAAAATACAGAAACAATACTCGGGGAGCTTAAGGAAGTCCTCAGGGGAATTGATGACTTCTCACCTCTGCCACTCGAAGCTGCCGTGAAGTCGTGGATAGAAAGCCGCGGATACAACATGGGAGCAGTGATGAATCCTTTCAGACTGGTTATAGTAGGCTCATTGCGCGGCCCTCACATGTTTGATATTATCAGCTGGATCGGAAAGGGCGAGACTATAGCCCGCATCGAAAAGGGTCTGTCGTTAATAGGTAAAAAGTAAATGAATTCTCCCCTGCCCGGCGATTATATTGACATTCACACCCACAATTCCATACCCGTCGCGGGAATCTTTGAAGTGGAGAACCTCATGGCCCATGAAAACCGTGATCCTTCCGGTATCAATGCCGCGGTCTGCACCGCAGGGATCCATCCTTGGCACCTGAACGAAGATAACAGAAGGTCACTTCTGGATTACATCCGCGGGATTTCAGGTTTTCCCGGGCTTATTGCTTTTGGGGAAGCCGGGTTTGACAAACTCCGCGGCCCGTCGATGGAGCTCCAGAATGCCGTGTTTGCTGAACAGGTGAAAATTTCAGGCGAATTCAACAAGCCCCTGGTGATACATTGTGTAAGGGCATGGAATGAACTGCTGGAAGCCCACAGGGATGCAAGGCCCCAGACACCCTGGCTTGTACACGGGTTCAGGGGAAAAAAGGACCTGGCGCTCCAGCTTTTAAGACACGGCATGTATGTTTCGTTCTGGTTCGACTTTGTTGTAAGGCCGGAATCGACGGAACTGCTGAAGTCGCTTCCTCCCGAAAGGATCTTCCTCGAAACCGACGGCTCAGGAGCAGATATAAAACTTATCTACAGTAAGGTTGCCGCCGACCTGGGAATTCCGGTCGACAGGCTGAAGGAACAGATTTTAAATAATTACCGGGATCTTTTTATAAAATCGGACGTTATAACAATGTTATAACGCCGTTATAACATTGTTATAACAACAGAATATTTCTAAGAATTGTGTTCATGAAATTGTTATTCTATGACTGACTGGCTATCACGGACTGCTATGCTTTTGGGAGATGAAGGCGTACTCAGGCTCAAATCATCTGCTGTTCTGGTGGTAGGATTGGGCGGAGTGGGATCATGGGCGGCAGAGATGATATGCCGGGCAGGTGTAGGAAGGATGACAATTGCCGACGGTGACACCGTTCATGCCACCAACAGGAACAGGCAACTGCCGGCTATGGTAAGCACCGAAGGAGAGCCGAAGGCTCTGGTGATGGCCGACAGGCTTAGGGATATCAATCCTGCTATCGAACTCACTGTGATAAATGAGTACATCAGGGATGAAAGAATGATCGAAGTGCTCGGCGGCGGTTATGACTATGTGGTTGACGCCATCGACACCCTTTCGCCAAAACTCTTCCTGCTGTACCATTCAGTGATGATGAAAATTCCCGTGGTCAGTTCAATGGGTTCCGGCGGTAAGTTTGATCCGGTCAGAATTTCTGTCGGTGATATTTCGGAGACAAACAGCTGTCCGCTTGCAAGAATGCTCAGGAAGCGGCTGCATAAGCTGGGTGTCCGTGAAGGTATAACAGCAGTGTATTCTCCCGAACCTGTCGACAAGAGCAGGGTTGAACGTGTGGCAGGTGAAAGGAACAAGGCATCGGTTGTCGGCACAATGTCGTATATGCCTGCTGCATTCGGGATAGCCTGCGCGTCGGTTGTGATACGCGATCTGGCAGGCATCCCGAGATGACAGGCACTAATGAATCCGATGGCGGGAATATCCTTTATTTGTTCTTTTCGGGTTCGGCCGGATTTACAACCCTGGCTGTATAACCCAGTTTTTCAATGGCTTTCTTAATCCCGTCACTGTTGTTTTTACCTTTTGAATAAGTCACTGTGACTTCTTTCGTTTTAAGATCACACCTTACATCCTTGATCCCCTTTTCATGAGGGAGGTTGGTCATGATCTTATTTACGCAGTTTTCACAGTCGATTGATGTCGAGTACTTCACCGTTTCGGTGCTTTTGTCCTTCTGCTGGCCCGATACCAAAACCGGAACAAGGGCCAGAAACATTACAACAACGATTTTACTTATTGTCTTCATAATTTTAAGAATTGGTTTTTATTGATAATCAATATAATTAATGCAAATCCGTGTGGGTAGTCAAGCCATTTCCCGTCCTTTTATACATCTCTGTTAAAAAACACCCTGAACCCTGCATATATCTTTCTGCCATGCACTGGTCCCCATATCAGACCGGAATCAAAGTACTCCCCGAAGGGATCGTCTGAAGCAATTATGGGATGAGGCTGGCGGAAGTCAGTGAGGTTCTCGGAGCCGATATAAACATTCCATTTCCGGAAGTTGTATGTGACCTGGGCGTTCATAACGGTATAAGGATCAAAACTTTCAGCCATCCTGTAATGTTCGGGATTTGATGCTGTTGAAGGGATCCTTCCCGGCCCGTTCAGCTGAAGAGTGTAATCGAACTGCCATTTCCTCAGATGAGTAAGCCACGAGGCTGTGAGCAAACCCTTGTACCTGCTGGCCAGGGGCTTTTCACGAAGCAATCCGTCGATGGTCATTTTTACGTCGTTCCATCTCCATGCGGCCAGAAGGTCAAAACCTCCAAATATCATTGATGAAGCTTCAATCTGGAAGATGTTGGAATATGATTTCCCGTCGAGATTATAGAACTTTACTTCGTCGGTACCGGCATCCAGATCGGTTATGATCTGCCTGAGAAAACTTGTCCGGAATACCTCAGCGGAAAGACGCAGAGTTTTTTCACCGTAGGGTATTGTCCCGATGAGGCTCATTCCTGTATTCCATGCCTCCTCTATGTCGAGGTTGTCCGGAATGTTGATGCTGCGGCTGCTGGCCAGCAGAAAGGAGTTTTCGGCAAGTATGTTGCCCGACCTGAAGCCCTTACCGGCAGATGCTCTTAAGGTAAGTTGATCATTGATCACATACCTGAGGTGAATCCGGGGAGTGACCAGTGTACCGTATAGATTATGGAAGTCGGTCCTTATTCCTGCGATTGCAGTCATTCTGGCGCTGTCGGTGTATGTGTACTGTGCAAAAAGACCGGGTACAGATTCCTTCCTCCCGAAACTGATCTGCGAAAGGGCTTCATCGTAACGGTCGTATTTATAACTGAATCCTGCATCGAAACTGTGTTTTCCCTGACGCGGGTTCCATTGGTACAAAAGATTGGAGTAATAAGCCTTCTGCAAACCTGAGTATTCCCTTTCACCGAACCAGGAATCCTGGTCATGATAATTAAAGTTCTGTATCCATCCGATGCTCATACTGTTATTCTCCGAAAAGACTCCCCCAAGCTTTGTGAAACCCTCCAGTCTTCTTGTGTTTATCTTTATCCCAAAGCCGTCCGACCATGTATCCTGGTTCCCCTCATGAAAGGTGAACTGACCTCCTGTCCTTTCCTCTTCAAGCACCTTGATCCCGGCACGAAAGGTTAACCTCTCAGTCATGTAGTCCCACCTGTTAAGGAAGTTATACTGCCTTATGTCGGGTTCATCCCTGAATCCATCGTGGTTGTGGTCGTTGCCGTTTCTCTGTTGTTCAGCATGTGCCATGACCATAGTGCTCAGACGGTTACTGAGCAAGAGAGAGGCGTTGGCATTTACTTCCTTTCGTCCGGCGTTGCTTATGAAGCCATTCATATAGAATTTCTCGCTGGTGGACGGTTTTTTGTATTCGACATTTATCTGTCCGGCAATTGACTCATAACCATTACGTACCGATGAAGTTCCCTTTGAGACCTGGATTGACTCCATCCATGGGCCTGGTATGTAGTTAAGCCCGTATGCTGTGTTCAGACCGTAAACCGAAGGAATATTCTCCGACAGTATCTGCGTGTAACTCCCGGCAAGTCCGAGAAGCTGGATCTGCTTTGCTCCTGTTGATGCATCGGAATAGTTAACATCGACAGATGAATTCGTCTCGAAACTCTCCGAAAGGTTGCAGCAGGCAGCCTTGCAAAGTTCAGCGCTGGTTATGTTGAAGGTAAGCACCGGCTCAAGCTTGCTGATATAAGTACCGGACGCCCGTCCGGTGATCACTACCTCAGGGATCTCGTTATTCTGAGAAAGACTGTGGGTAATATACTCTTCATCAGGCTGTATTTGAAGAGTGTCGGTGCTGTAACCGACGAAGCTGATAACCAGCCTGTCGGCTCCCCTGAGCTTTTTGATCGTAAAGTGACCAGCTGCATTAGTAGTTGTTCCGGTATTGGTACCGGCCCAGAAAATATTCGCTCCGGCAAGGCCGGCCTCTGCCGGATCTTCCGAATCGATGATCTTTCCTTCAAGCTTTCCCTGCCCGTAAACATATGGTCCGGCAAGGACCATAATAATTGTAAAGAAATATCCTGGTGTTTTCATCAGTATAGTTATTGATATGCGAAATGCAAGCCGGAGTGCAAGTGGCATGCACATCACGGAATTTAATAACGACTACGGGATGAAAAATCAGGACAGGATCTGGCAGTTAAGAGAGATTATGTTACGGCTGCCATGTTTATTACGGACCTGTGAGTTTATAGTTTCCTTCCGTCCGGAATAATTGATGTGATATGCAGTTGTTGTCATCGGCGCCGAATCCCATAAAGGAGGGGATGTTATCCTGCCGCTTGCAGCAAAATTAGTTACTTTCAATTTCTCAATGCTGTAATGGCAGCATTCAATCCCTTTGGCTTCCGGCACCTTGTCATCTGAACAATGTGTCTGCATTTCACAGCAGTCATCGTCAGGTTCGGCTGGAGCCGTGAAAACGCCGGTTGTTACAGAAAATGAGCCGCACGAATCACAACTATGCGTAATCAGTGTGATCCCGTTGCTGGCGGCAAGAAAGGCAATGCCGGCAAGAAGGGCAGTGAAAGATAATATGGCTTCCCTTGTTCTCACAAAGCACAAAAATAATAATAATGCTTAACTGATAACAGATGGAAGAGTATTATGGTTCAGCGCTTCCGGCTTTTTTTCAAAACTTACTCCGGACTTTGCTTCTCTTTATCCCTGGCTGAACTTCTTTTGAATAAATAATATGCAGGAATACCTACGATAACGGTGAGGATCGCAATGGATGATTCCAGCGGGCTTTCCATGAAAGAAAGCACAAGTATCATAACTCCTGCTGTTATGTAGGTAATCTGCGGTATGGGAAATCCTTTGATCCTGAGGGCTTCAGGATGTGTCTTCCTCAGTTTCCATATTCCAACGACTGAGAGCACGGGGAAGATCCCCAGGGCGAAGCCCATATAGGTAAGGACCTGTTCAAATGTTCCCGACAGAACAAGGATAACTGCAATCAGGGCTTGAAGAAGTATTGAATTTGAGGGCACCTGGAATCTCTTGTGTATCCTGCCGGCTGCCTTAAAAAAGAGACCGTCCTTTGCCATTGAATAGTAAACCCTGGGGCCGATGATTATGAAGGCGCTGAGTGAAGAGAATAGTGCAAAAGCAATAAGTATTGAAAAAAGTATCTCAGCCGGTTTCCCAAAAAGGTTCCCCATGGCAAGCCCGCCTACGGATATTACTCCCTTCATGGCAGAAGGATCTATTCCATATACATAAAGTATGTTAATTCCGACATACAGGACCATTACAATCAGTGTTCCGTAGATCAGGGAACCCGGCAGGTTCCTTTTGGGATTCTTTATCTCCGCTCCCAGGTAAGTGGAAGCATTCCACCCGCTGTATGCGAACATAATCCACATAAGTGACAGACCGACCGTTTTCCAGCCGGCCAGTCCCGACCCTACCGAACCACCCTTATGAAAATTCGAGATGTCGCCTCTTCCGGAGGCAAAACCCCCGGCAAGAAGTATCACTATAAGAAGTATCTTAAGTATGGTAAGGGCATTCTGTATACGTGCCCCGTACTTTATCCCCCTGTAATGGATAAAGGTAAAGATGAGGATCACAGCCACAGCAAGAGTCTTCTTGGTTATTTCCGGCCGCATGAACCCGCTTGCATGCAACCAGTCGCCAAGTCCGGGTATTGCCCTTGTGAAATACTCACTGAATCCGAGCGCCGAAGCTGCTATCGGGGCTGAAAAACCCACGATGAAGGAGACCCACCCGCTGAGGAATCCGAAAAGAGGGCTGTAGAGACGTGAAAGGAACAGGTATTCTCCGCCTGCTCCGGGCATTGCTGCTCCAAGCTCGCTGTACGACAAAGCTCCGCAAAGTGCAATGATACCTCCCACCGCCCAGAGGATAACCATCAGAAGAGGGTTGTGAAGTTCAGCCATCAGGAGCCCCGAGGTGGTGAATATACCGGCTCCTATCATGTTGGCAACTACTATATTGGTAGCAGGGAAAAGGCCCAGTTTTCTCTCAAGTTTATCTTCCGCCATGTTCGTCCGGGTTATCGTACTGACCTTTTATAGCTGATCGCCATTCCTCCGCCAGTGCTGTTAAGTGTTGTTTCATAATTGTCAAGGCTCCTGACGTATTCGAGATAGATGGCAGGTCCTCCGTACCCGCGATTGCCGCCTCTTCCTCTTTCGGTTATGTTATGGGTAACAAAGCATCCCCCGACAGTCAGTTTGGGATCGAGCTCTATAAAATAATTCTTGTACCAGTCCTTATCTGCATCACTGAAAACAAAATCAAAAGGCCCCTTCAACTCCCTGGCAAGCTTGTGAGCATCGGCAAGCCTTGCATCAATATATTCCGAAAGCCCTACCTCCCTGAAATTCTCAAGAGCATTCCTGTACCTCTCCTCATTGATCTCTATGGTAATAAGCTTTCCTCCTGTCTTGCTGAGAGCCCATGCTATCCAGATTGCAGAATGCCCGGTAGAGGTTCCTATCTCAAGAGCCGATTTATAATTTCCCTTTATAATAAGATCATAAAGCAACTGCCCGTCGGAGGCAGGGATGTTCATATCGAACCAGTAATGCGAGTGCTCGGTAAGAAATTTTCTTACTCTCTGATCAGTTTCGTCGCCCGGCGAACCTGTCTGAGCCCGGGAAGCAGTGAAGGCAATAACTGAAAAAACAATGACCAGGATTGCCGGCTTTTGGTACAGGTTGTTCTTCATAACGCCAAATTTAGTTACATAACGGGATAGTCAGCCCCCGAACCCAGGGTATTTATTACGGGCAATTTATAATTTTCATTTTATAAATCAATTAAAAATCTTTTTTTAACTTTCCCGAACAATAATCAGTAATATATTTCAATCATTTCCTTCCAGGCGTATGAAAGCTGAACCGGAAGACAATCATTCGGGTATTGTCATTTTTCTTCTGGCCGTTATCAATGTGGCACTTCATCTGTATGTTTCTGATAATCTTGAGTATCACCGCGACGAGCTTCTTTATTTCTCGCTTGGGCTGCATCCGGCTGCCGGATATGCCACCGTTCCTCCAATGATAGGCTGGATAGCGGGCATAATGCAGAGTATTTTCGGGAATTCCGTGTTTGCAGTCAGACTGTTTCCAGCCCTTATGAGCGGGGTAATGGTTTACCTGGTGGCAGCAATTGCAAGGGAATTGGGAGGTTCAGGCTACGCAAGGATTCTTGCGGCAACAGGTTTTCTGGTTTCTATTATCGGATTGAGGTCTTTCCTCTTTTTTATGCCGGTGCATATCGACATCTTTTTCTGGACACTTATTTTTTACCTGATCGTCAGATATATAAATACCTCATCCGACAAATATCTTCTGCTTCTGGGGATAACATCAGGAGCGGCAATGCTTAACAAATATCTTCCCGGACTTCTTATCCTGATACTTTTACTGATTGTTCCTTTCACCCGGTACAGAACAATCTTCACCAGAAGACAATTCCTGATAGGATTGCTGGCCGGATTTATCGTATTTCTTCCTAACCTTATCTGGCAGATAGTGCACGGACTACCGGTTCTGAATCACATGGCAGAGCTTGAGAGGACACAACTGGCCAATGTCGACCGGACAGCTTTTATCATAGAACAGTTTATTATTCCCGGAATGGCCTCTGTTCTAACAATTGCCGGGATCATTCATCTCTTTGCCGGCAGGCATGCCTGGCAGTACAGATTTCTGGGAATAGTGGTCCTGGCCGTGATCCTTGCCCTGATGATGATGAGAGGCAAAAACTATTACACCATGGGAGTGTTTCCTTTCCTCATGGCATCAGGAGCTGTGGCATGGGAAATGATGCTGAAAAGAAAGTGGACAAGGATCACCCTGATCCTGTTCCTGGTACTTCTTACAATTCCATCCGCCCCGATAGGCATCCCCCTCTTTGGACCGCAAAAGCTTGCCGGATACTTTGATGACCTGAAGAAGAATTATAAAATGGACTTTGTATGCAGGTTTGAAGACGGATCAGTTCGCGCACTTCCCCAGGATTATGCCGACATGATCGGATGGGAGGAACTTGCAGGACTCGCGGCGGGGGCCTGGAGCAGGATTGAAGATAAGAATGCGGCTTTTATCTTCTGCGAAAACTACGGTCATGCAGGCGCTGTAACAATCATAGGAAAAAAATACGGCCTCCCCGAAGCTGTCAGTTTTAATGAAAGCTTCAGGTACTGGATCCCGCTTGTTTTTAATCCTGATATAACATCAGCAGTGTATATTAACAGTGAGTTGGGAGATGATGTCGGTCAGATCTTTGGAAAGATTACAAAAGTGGGAAGCATATCCAATACTCTTTCAAGGGAATACGGAACTTCCGTCTGGCTTCTCGAGGAACCTGTGGGGAGTTTCAATGCTTTCTGGCTGGAAAGCATCAAACATTTTTTTTGATTTTTTGTTTATGTCAGAGAGCACAGGAATTGAATTTTCCATGATATATTTGACGTTTGTATTTTTGTAGCAACGATAATTGGAACGATATGAATTTTTCAGATTTCATTAAGGATACCGGTAAGAGAATAAATAAGGAGCATTACCTTCGCCTTATTCAGGTTTCGAGAGCAGATGGCAGGGTAAACCCGGAAGAACTTGAGCTTCTGCACAGGGAAGGCAGGAAATTCGGTTTGACAGATCCTGAGATTGATGAGCTTATTAAAAATGAATCAAGTCATTACGATCCGCCGTACCTCCTCCAGGAAAAATTCGACCATCTCTACAATATTGCTGAAATGATTCTTGCCGACGAGAACGTGAGCGAAGGTGAGAGAAAACTCCTGAAGCGCTTTGCCATCGAAGCCGGATTCAGCGATAAAACCATAGCAAAACTTATCGAACTTCTTCTTGCCGGCATCAGAAAGGGTGACGACGAGGAAACCCTTTTCCACAGGTTCAGAACAGAAATACTGTTTCAGGACTAAGACCGAGGTTTAAGACGCAAGGTACAAGGCCAGACCTCACGCCGCGTACCGCGTGCCGCACGCCGCGTACCGCATCTCAGTCCTCTATTTCAGCATGATACTCCTGAAGCGATTTCACCTTGTACTCCCCGTTCTGCCTGGCTTTGATGCCTTCTGTTGCAGAGAGAGCCGCTGATGTTGTCGTGATATACGGAACCTTGTACCTTATTGCATTCTTCCTTATATAGGAATCATCATACTCGCTGAGCCGGCCTGCCGGGGTATTAATAACAAGATCGATCTCCTTGTTCTTTATCGCATCAACTATGTTGGGCCTTCCCTGGTGGACCTTCAGAATGAGATCGGCGGGGATTCCGTTGTCGACAAGGAATTGCCTGGTCCCGCCTGTCGAAATGATCGTGAATCCCATATCCCTGAAATTCCTTGCTGCCGGCAGTATCCTGTTCTTGTCGCGGTCGGCAATGGTGATGAGGACTTTTCCCTTTATGGGAAGCGGCGACAGGGTTGCCTCCTGTGATTTGAAAAATGCCATTCCATATGAGTCGGCCGTTCCAAGCACCTCTCCGGTCGACCTCATTTCCGGACCAAGAAGGGGATCAATAGCCGGGAACATATTGAACGGGAAAACGGCTTCCTTGACGCCGTAATGCTTTATGGTCCGTTTTCTCAGTCCGAATTCTGAAAGCTTCATGCCAAGCATTATCTGGGTGGCTATCCGTGCCATAGAAATGTCGCAGACCTTCGAAACCAGCGGTACTGTGCGTGATGCCCTGGGGTTGGCTTCAAGGATGTACACGGTATCCTCATAAATAGCATACTGTATATTCAAAAGTCCTATTACGTTAAGCTCCATTGCCAGTTTCCGGGTGTAGTCGTATATTGTCTTCTTGTGTTCCTTGGGGATGACCACCGGAGGTATGACGCAGGCTGAATCGCCCGAGTGGATACCTGCATACTCTATATGCTGCATGACGGCCGGCACAAATGCATCGACTCCGTCTGAAATAGCATCGGCCTCCGATTCAATGGCGTCTTCGAGAAACTTGTCGAGAAGCAGGGGTCTGTCGGGAGATACGCCGATGGCCGCAGCCACATATTCGGTCAGCATCTTCTCGTCGAGAATAATTTTCATGGCTCTTCCTCCAAGCACATACGAAGGCCTGATCATCAGAGGGTAGCCTATCCTCTCGGCTACACCGAGAGCTTCTGTAATGTTGCTTGCCATTCCCGACTCGGGCTGTGGAATGCCAAGTTTGTTTATCACGTGTCTGAAGCGGTCCCGGTCCTCAGCCAGATCGATGGTGTCGGGGGTAGTGCCGAGTATCTTCACACCGGCTTCTGCAAGCTCCCTGGCAAGATTCAGGGGAGTCTGGCCGCCAAACTGCACTATTACTCCTTCAGGCTTCTCCTTTTCGTAAATACTGAGGACATCCTCAGCCGTGAGAGGTTCAAAGTACAGTCTGTGAGAGGTGTCGAAATCTGTCGACACAGTTTCGGGATTACAGTTCACCATTATTGATTCATATCCGCCGTCGCGTATCGCAAAGGCGGCATGAACACAGCAATAGTCAAATTCAATACCCTGTCCTATCCTGTTTGGTCCGCCTCCCAGAACCATTATCTTCTTCCTGTTACTTACCGGCACCATATCGGGAGCGTTGTAAGTGGAAAAGTAATAGGAAGCGTCGGGAACTCCGCTTACCGGCACCGGTTCCCAGGCCTCAGTCAGACCGAGGGATATGCGTTTTGCCCTTATAACTTTCTCATTGATCCCCAGAAGCTTTGAAAGGTACCTGTCGGCGAAACCGTTCTTTTTCGCAGTGATAAACAGATCATTTGGGAGCATCATGCCCTTGTAATCAAGGATTTTTTCCTCGAGGGTCACCAGTTCCTTCATCTGTTCGATAAACCAGGCTTTGATCCTTGTTTTCCGGTGTAGCTCCGCGACGCCGGCTCCCTTCCGAAGCGCTTCATACATTATGAACTGACGCTCGCTTGAAGGATGGTTGAGCATGTTCATCAGTTCCTCCAGCGGTCTTTTATTGAAATCCTTTGCGAATCCCAGACCGTAGCGTCCGATCTCGAGCGACCTTATTGCCTTCTGAAGAGCTTCCTTGTAGTTTTTTCCTATGCTCATCACTTCGCCCACAGCCTGCATCTGGGTGCCGAGTTTGTCCTCAAGCCCTTCGAATTTCTCAAATGCCCACCGTGGAAATTTCACAACCACGTAGTCGCCCGACGGAGTGTATTTATCCAGTGTTCCTTCCCGCCAGTAAGGCAGCTCATCAAGGGTGAGACCTCCTGCAAGAAGTGACGAGACATATGCTATCGGAAAACCTGTTGCCTTCGAAGCCAGCGCTGATGAACGCGATGTCCGGGGATTTATTTCTATTACAACAACCCTGTCGGTAACCGGATCGTGAGCAAACTGAACATTGGTTCCTCCAATAACTTCAATGGCTTCAACTATGTCGTAAGAATATTTCTGAAGCCTGCTCTGAAGTTCCTGGCTTATTGTCAGCATGGGAGCAGTGCAGAATGAGTCGCCGGTGTGAACACCCATGGGATCAACATTCTCGATGAAGCAGACCGTTATCATCTGGTTCTTTGCATCCCTTACAACCTCCAGTTCCAGCTCCTCCCATCCCAGAACCGACTCCTCTATCAGAACCTGGTTCACAATACTTGCCGCCAGCCCCCTGCCGGCTATAGTACGAAGTTCTTCTGCATTATAAACCAGCCCGCCGCCTGTACCACCCATAGTATAGGCGGGACGGACAACAACAGGGTATCCAAGCTCAGCAGCAACTTTCTCAGCTTCTTCCACACTGTTCACTGCCCTGCTGAGAGGCATCTCAATGCCAAGCCGGTTCATGGTCTCCTTGAAGGCAACCCTGTCTTCGCCCCTCTCTATGGCATCGATATTGACGCCGATAACTTTCACATTGTACTTTTCAAGCACACCCTTCTTTGCCAGCAGCGACGAAAGGTTAAGCCCGGTCTGTCCTCCAAGATTCGGCAACAATGCATCCGGCCTCTCTTTTTTGATTATCTCGGTAAGAGCATATTCGTCGAGCGGTTCCACATAGGTCGCATCGGCAATCCCGGGATCAGTCATTATGGTGGCAGGATTTGAATTGACCAGGACTATTTTATACCCCAGCGACCGGAGCGCCTTGCAGGCCTGGGTTCCCGAGTAATCAAATTCACAGGCCTGGCCGATGATGATCGGTCCCGAACCTATTATCATAACCTTGCTGATGTCTTCACGTTTTGGCATGGCGCTCTTTCTTTTACGACGGCAATTTAAAAAATCAAATTGACAACCCGGTAACCAGACCAGGATCAATACAACAGAATTATGAACAAAACCAGATATATCTTGTTATCCGGTAATTATGGCTGATACCGCAGAAAACAGCCGGAGAATTCAGGTTGTTGATAACATTCAGGGATTTTCTGCATGTTTTTAAGAGAAAAAGCACTAAATTTCTGATAGATACTTTTAGGAATTTTCCTGCGGCAAAAGCAGTTTGTTGTTCCAAAACAGGAAGTTTTTGAAAAGATATCATAAAAATCAAAACCCTTTGAAAACTAATTTTTACGAAGTCCATACGGACATTTTCAAAGGAAAGGGTTTTTCCGGACAGGCTGCACAGGAAAGCGCCGGAAAAAAGGCTCGCCGGGCAGGTACGGGGTACAGGAGATCATTGTTTGTCGTAACATTCTCCCTTATCTGCACCGGCCTTTTTGCACCCGGAAACCAAACAGCAGCAATAGCAGCATCTCAGGCAGTTAATCCATACTTCAGCCTTCTGATGGCTGTCGCTATGGTAGAAACCCTTGGAGATCCCCTGGCTTATAACGAAGAAGAGAATGCTGTGGGATTACTCCAGATAAGGCAGGTAAGAATAGATGACTACAACAGAAGGACAGGAAGCAACCTGACCCTCGAACAAATGTACGACGTGGGAATGTCAGTAAAGGTATTCATGTATTATGCCTCCCTGGGAAGCCATAAAGACCTTGAGAAAATAGCAAAGGCCTGGAACGGATCCGGCCCCATGACCGAGCTCTACTGGAAACGGATAAAAGAATACCTGTAGGTTCTGACTGAACAGGTTTTTTATTAATTTGGGGCAAACTAAAATCCTACACCCATATATGAACACATCAAGAAGAACATTCATCAGGTCGGGCGCAACATTGCTCGCAGCAGCAGCATTGATGCCCGGAGAAATAATTGCAGCCGGGAAACGCAAAAAGGGGATAATCGGAGTTCAGCTCTACAGCATCCGCGACGACATGGGTAAAGATCCTCTCGGATCGCTGAAAAAAGTTGCCCAAATGGGCTATGAATATGTCGAACATGCAAACTATGTCGACAGAAAATTCTATGGATACTCTCCAAAGGAATTCAGGAAAGTCCTTGACGATCTTGGCCTGAAAATGATAAGTGGCCACACTGTGATGGGAAGGCAGCACTGGGATGAAGCCAGAAAGGACTTTTCCGACAGCTGGAAATACACAGTCGACGATGCCGCCGTGCTTGGCCAGAAATATGTCGTCAGCCCGTCAATGGACAACAGCATGAGGAGCAAATACGACGACTTTCTGCATTATATGGAGATATTCAACAAATGCGGAGAGCTGTGCAAAAAGCAGGGAATGAAGTTCGGATACCATAACCACGACTTTGAATTCAGTGAGAAACTGAACAACGAAAAGCTATTCGACATCATGATGAGAAGCATGGATCCAGACAAGGTAGTGGTTCAGCTCGACATGGGCAATCTTTATAACGGAGGTGCAGTGGCGCTGGATGTAGTCCGTCAGTATCCCGGAAGATTCGAAAACCTCCATGTGAAGGATGAAATCCTTTCTTCGGGAGGCGGCGACAAATATGAAAGCACAATAATCGGAAAAGGCATTGTTAATGCCAGGGAGGTCATCGATCTTGCAACAAAAATAGGAGGAACGGAAGTTTACATTATTGAACAGGAGTCATATCAGGGCAAGACGCCGATGGAGTGCATCGAGGAGGACCTGAAGGTAATGAAGAGCTGGGGTTACTAGCACCCCGCTATCCTTTTATTTGAACAGACGCGGAGCAAAATCATTCAGAGCCCGGCGCCATGTAAGCCATTCATGGGCAGTTCCCTGCGACTCATGAAAGACAATGTTTTTTATCCCATGGGTTTTCAGGGATTCGACCTGTTCTTTCGGACTGCGTTCCTCAGTACCTGTGCTGATGAAAAGCAGATTTATCTGTTTGTCGAAGGCTGCAGGATCTTTGAAGACTCCGTTGAAAGCGGTCTCGACCGAAGGGGCTTCAGTGCCCGGCCGGCCCATACCACCCATGAAGAATCCACTGAAAGTACCCATCCAGGCAAACTTGTCCATATTGCTGAAAACCGTCATGGTCGTCTGCATGCCCCCTCTCGACAACCCGGCCATCGCCCTGTGCTCCCTGTCGGTGAATGTGCGGAAGGTGTTATCGATGAAGGGAATAAGATCCTTTATATAAATGTCGGTTATGTTGCCCGATGCCTGCCGGACATCTGAATTGGTCTGGATGTCTCCGCTCGGCATTACAATGATCATGGGAACTGCTTTTCCGGATTCGATAAGTCCGTCCATAATGTTAGCCATATGTCCCTGGACTGACCATCCGTCTTCATTCTCTCCCCAGCCGTGGACAAGGTAAAGGACAGGATACTTTTTACCCGGATTCTTTTCGTATTCTGCCGGGACGTAAACATTGACATGGCGCTCCATCCCATTGACAGCCGACCAGTAAAGAATCGAACGAACCTGTCCGTGAGGGATGTTTTTATTAAACCTGTAGTAATCGCCTTCGGGACCTTCAGGGATTTCTATGCCTGACGATTCCCAGTTGCTCCCGAAGTAAGCCTTGCTTCCCCGGTCCATAACGGGAACCCCGTCGATTGCGATTGAATAGTAATGAAAACCCACTACCTGCGGATCGGTGGTGAACCACCACACCCCGTTTTCATCTTTTTTCATGTCGTGGTTTCCTCCCAGCTGTAGCTGAACGGTCTTTGCATCCGGTGCCGAAACTCTGAATATTGCCTGTCGTGTCTGAGCATTTACGCCGGGATACACAGAAATGAAAGTGTTGGTTGAAGCAGGCTTGAAACCTTCCGGAAGCGGTTCCACCTTGGGGGCAAGCCCGGGCTGGGCGGAAACCAGTCCGGATATCAAAACTACGGACAGAAGTAAGATTGCTTTTTTCATGATGTGAGAATTTAAAGTATGGGAAAATAAGGTTGCTGTTTTCTACCTTTACGCCATTACGCCATTACGCCTGCCAACTGCATTCTGCCAACTGCCAACTTATTGCTTCGAACGACAGACACCAGGGTTCACGCTAAAATTACAACATTAAACCATACGTTGTAGTGGTTAGCCGGTGATAAAATAAGTAGTTCTCAGCGGGTTGGTTAAACAGGAATCCTCAGTACCTGCTATTTCTTCAATCTGGTCTTTCTATATCTTCTCCAGAAATAAATCAATATTATCACAATTATCCAGGCTGGCCATATCCTTATCAGGAACAGAGTGAAATCAACGAACCCCAGCCATCCTTTTGACAGTGACTGTTTCAGCCGTTCTGAAAATCTGTCGCGGTCGGCAGGATTGTATTTGAAATCCTTGCGTTTGGAGATAATCAATTCAAGAGTACTATAATCCACCAGATCACTCAGATATTTCAGACGGCCGATAGTGCTGTCAATTTCTTCTTCCAGTGTTCTTATTTTCTCTTCGATCTCAAGAACTTCCTTAACGGATTTTGCCTGTTTAAGCAAATCATTGTAGCGGGTCAGATAATTTCTTTTGTTTTCAAGCCTGGTTTCCAGATCGATAAACTGGTCGGTTACATCCCTGGCATCAATTTCCTTGTATTGGATTTCTCCAATGCCGCTTTCGATTACAGCGATGAACTTCTCAAAATTTGAAAATGGCAACCTGATTCTCAGGTTGTATGACGATTCCCAGTCGGTATTGTTAAAATTCTCGGTGGAATAATAACCTCCAAAACTCCTGACCAGGGTGTCGATACGTGTTTTTGTTTTCTCAAGATCGGTGACTTTCAGGCCCATGCGTCCGTCCTTGATTATTTTCTTCTTGTTCACCTCCTGTATTTCAGGTTTTTCGACCGGCGGCGCGGGAGGTGCAGGTACATCCGGAGCCTGTCTTACAGCAGAATTCATCTCTTCCTCAACACCGGCCATGTCGAGCATGACTTCATTGGTCTGCTTCTGATGACAGGAAATTATGAGAACAGTTAAGGCTAATAAGGCAATGATCTTTTTCATATCAGAGGATGTTTGATGGTTTCAAGACGGTTGTATATCTAATCCGTAAATTTTGAATGTGAATTGAAAGATAGTAAATTTAATGGAGAGCCGGCACGGTGGGAATCGGGGGGGAAACGGATATTTATTTTGATTTATTAGGTTTTCTGCCTTCCCATTTTGAAGGATTATCCTTTATATATTGGGATATCCGTTCATATTCTGAATCATCATGAATAATGTGGTCATGAAACCTGGGTTGCCATCCGAATTCCATCCCCAGCCGGTGTGCATGTTTTGAAACCGCCGATTTATATGCCCCTACAATTGACGATAGGGTGTTGGTCCCCTGATGTTGAAAACGTTTTTGTCCGATGGTTTGTTCGACGGGTTGGGGGGATTGGATAGAAAACGGATGGGGATTGGAAAACGGATGGGGATTGGACAATGGGTTGGGAACGGACAATTGGTGGGGATCGGACAATTGGTGGGGAACGGACAATGGATGGGGACCGGACAATTGGTGGGGATCGGATCGCGGATGGGGTAGAGACAACGCATGCGTTGTCTCTACAATCCCACCGTTCGCATTGTTTGTTTCGTTTTCATTGTTTTTGACGGATTCGTTCAATATCAATATTCCATGAACATGGTCTGGCATTACCACAAATTCACCCAATTCGACATTTTTAGCATGGGTTTTAATTTCATACCAAAATATGTCGGCAATAATTCCGATCCCTGACAATTGCATTTTCCTGTCTACCACGTCGCCAAAATAATATACCCTGTCCCTGGTGCAGATGGTTATATAATATGACCCGGCCCATCCGTAATTCCAATTTTGCATTCGGGTTGATGGTATCCGGTATTTATTTTGAAATTTTTCCATGATTTCATCATAAAATAAAATGATGATCCGGGGAATGGTAGAGACAACGCATGCGTTGTCTCTACCATCGTACACGGGATTATTTCAATATTAATTTCAACAATTTTTCCTTCAGGGCGGTATACGGCGGGTACCGTACCGGAATATCGACCAGGTTCGATTTTACCATAACCGATTTCATATTTGAAAATGTTTCAAACGATTTTCTGCCGTGATACCTGCCCATGCCGCTTGGACCTATTCCGCCGAAAGGAAGGTGAGGGGAGGCGATCTGCATTATGGTGTCGTTCACCGCTGCCGAACCGCTCTGCGTCTTTGCAAGGAATTCCCTTGCAAGCTTCCTGTTTGTTGTAAAAATATATGATGCCAGCGATTTGGAATTCCGTGCGATAACCTGATAAACCTCACTGATTTCAGAATATGAAATAACCGGCAGGACCGGGCCGAATATCTCTTCCTGCATGACCGGATCATCGGCCGATACGCCTGTAATGAGGGTGGGTTCAACATAGCATCTGCCGGTGTCAGTTTTTCCTCCTGAGATTATTTCGGCATTTTTTATGAACGACTCCATTCTTTCCGCCTTCGCGGTATTTATCATCCGGCAAAAATCACTGCCGGATTCCGGATCATTGCCATAGAATTTCTTGATCTCACCCTTCAACAGCTCAAGGAACCTGTCCCTGACCTTCTGATCTATAAGAAGATAATCGGGAGCTATGCAGGTCTGCCCGGCATTGATGAATTTCCCCATCGCTATCCTGCGTGCAGCATAACCGAGCTTCGCATCGGCAGCCACCACGCATGGATTTTTCCCTCCAAGCTCCAGAGTAAAGGGAGTAAGATTTCCGGCAGCTTTTGCCATGACCTTTTTACCCACATCGGTGCTGCCTGTGAAAAAGATATAATCAAAGGGGTGATCAAGAAGATAATCAGTCAGGGAGTGCTCTCCCCCGATCATGGCAATAAGCTCCTCCGGAAATTCTCCGATGATTTTTGCTATCACATTCCCGGTTTCTGGCACTTTCTGCGAAACCTTGAGCACCACGCAGTTGCCGGCAGCCAGTGCGCTGATAACCGGCACCATGGCCAGATGGAAAGGATAGTTCCATGGTGAAAGGATAAGAACCTGGCCATAAGGCTGAGGCATAATGTAGCTTCCAGCCGGAAAGTTTGCCAGCGAAGTTCTCACTCTCTTTTTCCGCGACCATCTCCTGACATTCCGTATTAAAAGGTTGAGTTCGGCAATTACAAACCTCGATTCCGTTCCGAGCACCTCGAAACGAGGCTTGTGAAAGTCGCGGCCGAGAGCTTCAATAAGCTCTTCTTCATGACTCAGGATCAGTGATCTCAGTTTTTTCAGAACGCCAATTCTGTAGTCAGTGTCCAGGGTCATGCCTGAAGCAAGGAAATTCCTTTGCTTTTCAAGGATTAATCCAATCTCTTCTTTATTCATATGTTTACAAACGGATAGAAATGCAGCCTGTAAATAAACCGTTTTGTGGAGATGGGGGGAGTCGAACCCCCGACCTTTTGACTGCGAGTCAAACGCTCTGGCCAACTGAGCTAAATCCCCTTGATTGTCACCCAAAATTAATTAAAAATCGGGAATAATGAAATATGGGAAGCATTGATTCATTCAGGAAAGGATTCTTCATCGGATCCGTGAATCCGGAACCAATTACATAGTCATTTTCTGCATTCTGACAGCGGATTGTGGTGAAAATTACTATCTTTAAACAAAAAATTATAACTATGGGAAGACAAGGTATAAAAGTATCATCGGTTGATAATGAAAAGCTCATTAAAATGCTAAATGCAGCTCTTTCTGAAGAATGGCTCGCATACTACCAGTACTGGATCGGCGCCCGACTGATGGAGGGCCCGATGAGAAGCGAGGTTGAACCCGAACTTCTTGTTCATGCCACCGAAGAACTTGGACATGCTGTACTGGTTGCTGACAGGATCATTCAGCTTGGCGGAACACCCGTTATTAATCCCACCCAGTGGACAAAGCTTGCCCGCTGCCCCTATGAGGAACCCGCTGACCCTTACATCGAAGTTATCCTTGAGCAAAACCTTAACGGAGAGAGATGCGCTATCCAGCGTTACCAGGAAATTGCCGACTTTACAAACGGCAAAGATCATTCAACCCATCAGATGGCAGTTCAGATCCTGAATGATGAACTGGAACACGAGGAAGACATTGAATCTTGGATCACCGACATAAACAGGATGAAGGAGGAACTTAAGAAAATAAGACTTTAAGATTCTGTCATTTTTGATTTATGGCTTTTTCCGGTCCGGGATAAGGGCAGGAGAAAGCCATTTTTCTATTCCGGCCAACCATACCGTGGTATGAAATTTGCTGAAAAGCAGGAGCAAATCCCGACTAAACTGAAACCCTGTAATCATGAAAAAAACCTGCATTGTTGCTTTATTTGCTTCCATTTTTTTCCTGTCCTGTGAACCGGAAACCACATCTTTCACCAGGACCTTCCCTGATTCGCCCGTTAACATGGGAGACATCAACACCGAATTTGATGACTACAATTCAGATATCTCCGTTATTGGAGGAACTTTCCCATTATGTTTCTCATCGAACCGCAACAGCGACGGGGGTAACTTTGACATTGTATATAAGCTGATTGATGTGTGGATGAGCAAAAAAACCGGAGTGCTAACCGTGGAAGAGAATACCAGCAGTAACCTCGACGTCTTTCAAAGATATCTCAATCTTTTAAATGCTCTGGCCGTCATCAACACTGACGCTGATGAACTGGGGCCATTTATTATACCTCAGGGAGGCCATTCAAAAAAGGTGGGTTCGGGTAACCTGCCATTCCAGAATTTTGTGGTGATGTATGCATCCGATGAGGGAGGCGACCTCGATATAATGATGACTGATAATAATACCGATGATGTTTACTCAACCCCGGCGGATGTTGTATTCCTGAATTCAGAGGTGGACGATGCCTATCCCACTGTGAACAGTGACAGCTCGCGGATTTATTTCTGTTCAAACAGGGGAGGAGGTGATTTTGATATCTATTTTACTGATATCAACTCTGAGGGGACATTTTATGAAGCTTTGAAATCCGCTGATGAGCATCAGGTTAACGTAGAGACAGTCCTTTCGTCGGGATATGACGACAAATGCCCGTATATAAACGGCGATATGATGGTCTTTACTTCTGACAGACCGGGTGGATTCGGAGGATTTGACCTGTGGTATTCGGTATTCGATGGGAGCGGCTGGTCTTTCCCTGTCAATTTCGGGGAAAAGATAAATACCGCGTACGATGAGTACAGACCAGTTGTGAAAGATTTCACAAATGAATTCACAAATGATTTCATGATATTCTCTTCAAACCGTCCGGGCGGAGCCGGAGGATTTGACCTCTACTATGTGGGGGTTGAAAGAGTGACGGAATAGACAGATAATACGTCACGCCGGGAAGATGGCTCCTACCCTTCAGGGGAAGACATTCTGCCTTTGCCGGAGTTTTGGTTTTCAATGACTCTGAATTCTATTATCCGCCTTATCAGATCATAGGGTATCGGCTTGTTGAGCGGGAACTGGACAGATCCCTTGCCGCGTTTGTAAACAGACAGCTCTTCTTCAAATGCAGAATGTCCGGAAGGCGTGGCATAAAGACCGATGTGGTTTTTAAACGCCGCGAAATATACCAGCGGTTTCCCGTTGGTTTTGTAAGCAGGCATCCCATAGGTGATGCTTTCCTCCGCTTCGGGAGCATATTTCAGCACCAGGTGCCTTATCCTTTTCAGTATTTCCCTGACATCATCAGGAAAACTTGCGATATATATGTCAATTGCATTCATTTCTGATAAAGCTTTATTACCGTTTAATGCCAAAGGTATGACAAACCAGATTGTTTAAGAGCACTATTTAAAACCGGGGTTTTCAGGTTCGGGCTGACCGGTCAGATCATATTTCAGGATAGAAAAGACACTTGCAGTCGATGAAAGGTAAAGAGTCTCATTCTTTTCATCAACGCAGAAGTAGCCCCAGTCATCAAGCCGGTATTTCTTTACAGGATTTCCGTTCCAGTCATACTTTTCAACATAAATATACTTGTTGTTGCTCCTGTTGTCGCGTTGCACATCAACGGGAGTCCGTCCGCTGTAAAGCATCCAGAAATGGTTTTCGCCTGGCGACATACCCCAGAAATGGGTGATGTTCGTCGGCTCAAGAGTCTGAATATCATTCTGTCCCTTGCTCAGGTTTTGTGAATCAAAGATGGTCTCTCTCTGAACCATGTTCGAGGGATCTACAATCCTCAGTCTCTTGAAGTATTTGTAGGCAAATGCCAATCGCCCATGAAGGTCGTTTACTCCAAAATCCCCGATGTATGTGGTCCATGATCCTTTTAAACCGGGGATCGAAAGGTCACATATTCCTTTTTCCTTCGGGATACTGTCATCCCGCGAATTATTTGTGATCAGATAATTATCCTTCACAAACATCTGGACAGCCCGTGTTATCTCTTTGGTATGTAACGGCTCTCCTGTCAGGTTAATGACCGGGCCGAAAGCTTCATCCGTAACCCTTACCTCTCCTGATTCAAGTGGCGGTAAAGTTATTTTAGCTTCTCCCCGTTGAGTTTCATTGATGGAGACGGTGTCGCTCATAAAGTTTCCGGTTTGTTTACCGGGTCCGGAGCATAAACTAAAGGACAATGATGCCAGGGTCAGTAAGACGATTGTATAAGGGCGTATCGTAAAGAAGCTCTTCATGTTGTTGATTTAATGAGGATTACCTGAGCACAGGGTTTTTATTTCATCTTCAGGCAATGCCCTGTTAAAAACTGCCAGTCCTCCAATAAGTCCTTTAAAAAAATTGCCCATTCCGGATCTGAGAAGAACAGCCCCCACGGTAAAGTCCGATCCATTGTCTCCCATACCGTCAGCGAAGAAATACGGATTCTTGCTTTGCCAAAGTCCGTCGGGATATCCTTCAAAGCCGGCTGTATTGTTTATGAGTTCCG
Organism: Bacteroidota bacterium; assembly: GCA_022709665.1. Taxonomy (GTDB): domain Bacteria; phylum Bacteroidota; class Bacteroidia; order Bacteroidales; family VadinHA17; genus LD21. The sequence goes on along the minus strand of JAKLIJ010000008.1, from coordinate 2,269 downwards.
GATCCCTTGGTTCAAAGATTCCGTTCAGGTATGAGCGTATAAACCGGCCGTCATACGTAAAGGCCACACAGCACCATTCGCCTGCAGGTACTTTCTGAGCGCTTGCCGAATAGTCGATTGAATATGGGAAAGGCGGAGTAGGTTTACCGGTCCGGGAAATATGGCCGCATACCTGATCTTTCCCGTTGTAGTGAGGCAGTGAGATAAAGAGGCCGTATTGCCGTTTACCGCCATCCTGGTATTCATTCCACATTCCACCGACAAACCCCGTTTGTTCTCCGGTCCATTTGATCCATGCGATAACTGTAACTTCTCCTTTTTCCCCGGAAATGTTCAGTGGACCTGTCTGTGAATTGGGAAGGCTCAGCCAGGAACTGCCATCCAGCGCAATGGAATAGCCCGAAAGAGGACCTTCATTGATCCTGGGGATCCGGCTTCCCGATTCATTCAGGGGAAACTTTCCCAGACCTGATGCCATTCGTTTCTTACCGGGCTTTTCAGTGAATTTCCAGAGAGCTACCAGACCTCCGGTGGATTCAATTTTTTTGAGAAGCAATGGATGCGGTCCGGATAGATCTGTCCGGGCATGGATACTTTGAATATTCAGACAAATGGAAATTTGAATCAGAGTTAACTTTAGCAACAGGTTTCTAATCATCGTGATCATCCTTTTCCCTGGGACTTTTTTACGCAGTTCCGGATCAATGTTTACCTGTTTTATAATACTCCAGAACGTTCATGGCGAATCGTGCCGACACGGTTCCCGGGCCTCCGCTCATTTCAATACCGACTTCAATTGCTTCAATGATTTCGGCATCGGTTGCCCCGTCGTCCATCGCCTGTCTGATGTGCCACTCCATGCACGATTCACAGTTGACTGCGACAGAAATCCCAATGGCTATCAGTTCCTTGATTTTCTTACTCAATTCCCCGTTCTTATAAGTATTCTTTTCCATTTCAACAAAGGACCGGTATACTTCGGAATTCTTCAGAAAGAATCCATGAGCTTCTTTCCGGGTCTGGACGATCTGTTCAATTTTTTGCTTATCAGGATTTTCCATGATTTCTTATTATTTTTTCAGGATCTTTCCACGGAGCAGGTTAAAATCCGGAAACGAAAATTAAGCAAATTCGTGGAGAAATGATCAGCCTGATGACGTACATTTCATGAATAAATGCCTTTGTGCCGTTACGCCTTTACACCGTTACGCCGTTACACCTTTACGCCTTTACGCCTTTATCAACTCATAAAACAGGGATTGCCCTTCTGCTTGTCCTGTCCGCAAAACCTGTCGCAAATGAATATCAGAATGCTTCCTCCCTTATATTTGTATTACAAAATGCCGGTTCCATTCTGAACTTAAATTATCTGTCAGATAAAATGATGTTACGATGAATAAATATAAGTACCATCACCTGGGTGTCCCCACCGCCAGGGAACTTCCCGGGGAAGATTACATACCACACCTGAAGTGCTACGCATCAGGATTTGAGAAAAGTCCTTTCGGGATAGAGTGGATGAAGTTCGATGATGATTGCACCGTGCCGGAACTGGTAAAAACCGTACCACACCTTGCCTTTGTGGTTGATAACCTTGCTGAAGCAATAGAAGGGAAAGAAATACTGATCAAACCAAACAGTCCGTCAAAAGGAATCAATGTTGCTTTCATTATCGATAACGGGGCGCCGGTTGAGCTGCTGCAGTTCGATTCGGCTGATAGTGAAGTGTGGCCCGAGAATGCATTGTACAGATAAAACTATTAATCCCGGGATCATCATGGGAGAATCTTCAGTTTCACTTTTCCTGTTTACAGGATAGGGTCCGGGTGAATATGTAAATTTCTATTTAATATTTATACAACGGATGTTTTATTTTTGTGTAATTAAAGCTACATTCCATGAAAAGAATTGCTCTGGTCATCCTCGTTACCGTTATTTTCCTTTTACCCTGCCGGTCACAGGAAGCTTCATTCGCTTCCGGTTTCAGATCGTGGGCTCTGACTCCTCCGATGGGCTGGAACAGCTGGGATTGCTTCGGACCGACGGTTGAGGAGCATGAAGTTAAAGCGAACGCCGATTACATGGCGAAGTATCTCAGGAAATACGGATGGGAATATATTGTCGTAGACATAAGGTGGTTTGTTGAGAATGACAAGGCCGGAGGCTATAACCAGAAAGATCCGCGTTATGTGATAGATGAATACGGGAGATATCTGCCTGCAGTCAACAGATTCCCTTCTGCTGCCGGGGGTACGGGCTTCAGGGAGCT
>JAKLIJ010000079.1 GCA_022709665.1 Bacteroidota bacterium | reverse complement strand
CAGCGGGCGAAAATGCTTCCGATTACTATCTTTTCAGGATTCAGGATGTCGATAAGAACTGAAAGACCCTTACCCAGGTATTCTCCGGATATTTCAAGGATCTTGATAGCTGTTTTATCTCCTGCAAAAGCTGCATTCTCAACATCCTTTGAAGTAATTTTTTCTATATCCTCCCTCGATTTGCAGAATGTGACCTTCTGATTAAGAGCGAACTTTTCGCTTACTATCTGTTTTGCCAGGATCGCAATACCTGTTCCGCTGCAGAAGCCTTCGAACGATCCCATCTTTCCATAAGCAGTTGGTCCGTCCTTCGCCAGACGTACATGTCCCACCTCCCCGGCAAGGTCGTTAGCCCCGGTATAGAGTCTGCCGTCGAGGATAAATCCACCGCCCATTCCTGTTCCGAAAGTTAGGAAGATCATGTTCCGGGCTCCCTTTCCCGCTCCGAATTTCCATTCTGCCATGGCGCAGGCATTGGCATCATTCTGAAGATAGACTGGAACCCTGAACTTGTCCCTGAACAGGTCGACTATAGGGATTTCATCCCAGCCAGGCAGGTTTGGAGGCGATTGAACTATCCCCTTCCTGCTGTCGAGAGGACCTGCACAGCTGATCCCTATAGCTTTGAGTTTGTCTATGCCAAGACTTACAGCCATTTCAGATGCAGTGTTGATAAGCAGTCCGATGGCATGACCGGGCCCTTTTTGAGTTTCAGTCTCAAAGGCGGTCTTGCGAAGTATTTCCATATCAGCGGTTCCGGCAATAACCGCGCAATTTGCGCCCCCGATATCAATTCCAAGATAATAATGATCCATAATGTTAAATTATTTCATGTTTTTCCAGAATTTTTCCTCTGATTTCCTGAGTTCAGTCCTTTTCTTTCTGTCAAGAAGGTAATAATACAATACTGCTATCAATCCGGCAGCAATAAGACAAAGTATAAGATACTGCATTATTTCCGAGACTCTCGGGTCAGTTGTTTGGACAGTGAGTCCCATCCCTGCATTTCCGTCTGCTTTACTGCCTACGTTGATACCGAAGATGTTCTTAACAAAGAAAAGGGAAAAAAATGTAAGAACACCGGCAATAACAGGTGTCAGTATCCATCCGACAGCAATTTCGCCAAGGATCCGGAAATTGACATTTCTTGCTCCCCTGTACAATCCGATGCCTATTATACTTCCAATCACCACCTGGGTGCTCGAAACCGGTACCATGGGGATAGCGGGAAGCCCTGCTTTCTGAACAAATTCTGAGATCCCGGAGGAGGAGAATATAAACAACACAAGAGCCTGGGACAGTACGACTACAAGGGCTGATTCGGATGACAGTTCCATAATATTATTCCCGACCTGCTGCATGACCCGGTGGGAATAAGTGATTATACCGGTTGCAATGGCAAGGCTTCCGAGAAGGAACAATTGCTGCTGAGATGAAAGAGTGAACAGTTTAAGATTGAGCGGTTCGAGGTTGAAAGCAGGGACGAAAACACCCATTACATTGGCAATATTGTTAGCTCCAAGGCTGTATGCTCCGAAAGCGCCGACAATCAGAAGGCCGGTTCTAATATAGGATTCAAACCTGACCAGGTGGATTGCCGACTTTCTCTTCAGGGCTTTAAGAAGAATGTAAAGAAGTACTGCAAAAACAGCTCCAAGAACTGGACCTGATATCCAGGTTGAAAGAATATTTGTAAGCGTCCCTGCATCGGTAGGGTTGCCTGTAAACAGGTTCCATCCGATAATGGCTCCGACAATTGACTGGGTTGTCGACACAGGAATGGAGAATTTTGTCATCATAAAGACAACAATAGCAGCTGCAAGCGCGACAGTAAAGGATCCGCCAATAGCATTGACGGCTCCGAGACGGCCGAGAGTATCAGAAGCTCCGGCACCCTGAACAACAGATCCGATTATTACAAATATTGAAGCAATTATGGCTGCCTGACGGAAGCTGACCATCTTTGAACCAACCGCCGAACCAAAGACATTGGCAGCATCGTTTGCGCCCAGAGACCATCCGAGCAGAAGTCCGCTTGTCAGAAAGAGGATAATCATTACATCACGATCTTGATTGCCATAGTGGAAAGCATATCAGCTGCCTTCTGTGCGTTATCGGAGATATTCCCAATATGGTGGATAACATATCTGAGGTGAGATTTCTTTGCAAGGTCAAGCTCACTCATATCCTGAAAAATGGTCCTTATTGCATTTTTGGTGACCTTGTCGGTCTCACTTTCAAAGTAATAAACCTTAAGCAGCTTCTCCCTTACCGTGTGGGGCGCCTTGAAATATGCCCTTGCTGCAGGGATAAGCTCTTCTCCGGCGCTTACGGAGGCTTCAGTTATACTGGTGATATGGTGATGCAGGGAGGCCGGTATGTCGGGTGATTCTATACTGAACTCGGTGAGTGAAGCCTTGATTGTATCAATTATTTCGTCCAGAAGGTCGATCAGGGAGCTTACTTCACCCCTGTGTTGCGGAAGGATGGAATGTGTTATCATTTCATTTTCTATCGACCGCTGAAGCCTGTCGGCATTGCTCTCAAGCAGTTCAACCTTCTGAATATGCCTGTCGAACGACTCCCTGTCGCCATGGAGATATGCCTTTATTCCCTCCCTGAAGACTAGAAGTCCCAGATCTATGTTGTCAAAAAACTCATCTATCTGCAAAATGAGATTTTTTGTGGTACGCGTGAAAATAGCCATTTCGGTAATCTGTGGGTTTAAACAAATATATGCTTTGCCTTTCAGAATTCAATTATCTTTTCAATTTTATAACTTCTCAGGTATTGTTTGAGTATTACCTGTATGTCACGGTTATCACCGGCACTCTTGATACAGTCATGGACTGCTGTCAGTCCGAATCCCATGTCGTCGATGCTGAAATACCCGAATCCGGAGTATTTGCCATTGACAACCCTTATTGCACTTTTCTCCCTTTCATACCTGCCACGGTCGATAATAAAGAAGTTCCGGCGGTTGAAAACGAATTCTGCTTCAGCCTTGTGAGCTCTTTCGTTATATGGTGCCGGAGACTCCTTTCCGCAGCAGGCACCTCTGCAAAGACCTACATGATGATGGAAACAAGCGCCCGGGCTTTCATAAAGACCTGCAAGTTTCTGGCAGAGTTCATATCTCTCCACAAGAGTGGAGAGCATCGACCGTGCTTTCTCACGTCCGGCAAAAACAGAAAGGGGATTTTCATCATCGTCAATTTTACCGAATCTGAAAACCTGGTAGCCTTCACTGTTGAAGGAGGTGAATATCCCCCACTGGTAACCGGTACGGCGCTGGGCTCTGTTGTAGAGGGGTTTGTTTTTCTTTATTTCAGCCGATTCAAGAAGAAGGGCTATTAATTCGCTGCCGGTAAGCTCCCAGTCGAGATCTGCGATCATATCCCTCATTTCCATAGCCCTTCCGGTGGTGTTGTTTGACAGATGTGTATTTATCCGCTGACGAAGGTTACGGCTTTTACCTATATAGATTATATTACCTTTCTCATCATAGAAATAATAAACTCCCGGTTCTTCCGGAATCATTTCGATCTTTGACGGGTCGAGGCAGGGATTTAGCTTTGATAGTCTGGTGTTTTTTATCAGTCTGTGATTCCGGGAACTTATCAGATCATCTCTTTCCATCAGAAGCCGGAAGAGTTCAGCTGTGGCCAGGGCATCTCCCGAAGCCCTGTGCCTTCCTTCTATCCTGATCCCGAGATCACTGCAAATATTTCCCAGACTGTAAGACTTGTGACCCGGAATAAGCTTTCGGCTCAGGGTTACAGTATCCAGCAGATCCCTCCTGAAATTATAACCCAGCGACTTAAACTCTTCTCGTATAAATGAATAGTCGAATTTTGCATTATGTGCAACTATGGTTCTTCCTTCGGTAAGTTCAACTATTGTCCGTGCAACCTCGAAAAATCTGGGAGCATCCCCGACCATTTCGTTAGTGATGCCGGTAAGACTTGTTATATAGTAAGGGATGTTTCTCTCCGGATTAATAAGAGTGGAGAACTCACCTGTTATTTTTTCCCCGTCGTGCTGAATAATGGCAATTTCGGTTATTTTTTCAATTCTGGAACTTCCTCCCGTGGTTTCAATATCAACAATTGCATACATGAATTGAAAGGTCTCAAACTGCTAATATAATCAGAAATCGGGGGCGAAAGGTATTTTGTTAGTATTTTTGAATTGTAAACAACCATGGCCATGAACGAGAGTTTCGGTAAAAAATTCATTTATAACGGAGAACTGCAGTCGTCTGATAATTTTGATAATTCATTTGTTTATGAGGGAGATTCAGTTTACGAAGTTATCAGGATGACACGGGGAATTCCCGTATTCTTCAATGATCACATGGAACGGCTTGAAACAAGCCTCAGGCTTCAGAAAAGGGAAAGCCTGGCCAGTTCGCAGGAGATAAGGAAGGATATAATAAGGCTTGCCAGGACTGAAAGGAGAAAGAACATTAACCTTAAGCTGGTATTCAACTACAACCACGACGGCACGCGTTATCTGATTTATTTTGTAGAGTCAGTCTATCCTTCTGATAAGCAATACCGCGACGGAGTTAAGGGTGTCCTTGTAAATGCAGAGAGAAATAATCCTGAGTCGAAGGTGATCGATCACAAACTTAGAACGTCGATATATAATCAGCTTTTAAAGGAAGGAGCTTATGAGGCGCTGCTTGTAAACAGGGAAAAAGAAATCACAGAAGGCAGCCGGTCAAATATCTTCTTTCTGAGGGATGAGACACTCATAACGGCGCCTGACAGCATGATACTAAGCGGAATAACCAGGAAATACATACTCGAAATTTGCAGGGAACAGGGTATTAAGCTTGAATTCATGTGCATGCCGGTGAGTCTGCTTCCGGGATGTGATGCTGTATTTATGACCGGGACCTCACCGATGGTGCTTCAGTTTTCCAGTATAGGAGATATCAATTACAAGGTTCCGGATCCATTTATTGATAGGCTCAGGATGCTTTATGCAGCGAAAGCAGAGGAGAGTTTACGCAGCTTCGCTGGCGGAGTGTAAGACTCAATGAATTATTTTGTTAACTTTACGCGACTAAAAAATCAGCAATTATGCCAAGTGTAAGGAGACTTAAAAAAGATATCGACAGCCTCATTTTCGAGGTTATCTCAGATTGTTTTACATTCGGAACCCTTCATCCCGAGGAAAAAGTAGAAGAAGTTTCAGGTATAATAGCGGATGCCGTATCGTTAAGGAACGATCTTATCAAAAGGGTGAACAATCCTGTCAGCAGTGAGGATCCCAAATCGACAAGGGTTCATTTCAGGATTATTGAAAAGGACCTTTTTGTCGGAATGGACAAGCTTTGCGGGAGACTCACTTCCCTGCACGGTAAGGCAGAGTGAAATACTTGTAAATCAGGTTTCCGCATCTTCTGCAATTCCCTTCTTCACTCAGGTTTACATGTTGTGTGTTGAATCCGGATCGTAAGGATACCAGAGCTCCGCATTTGCTGCAGAGGGTATTCTGTCCACTATTGCCATGTGTGTTCCCGAGATACACATATCTGAGTCTGGCCGAAGCCGTCTCATAAAGCCTTTTCAGGGTTTCGGTAGAAGTTGCCGGGTCATCTCTCCTGTACATTGGAAAGTATCTGCTCAGATGCAGCGGTGTTTCTTCTCCAAGTTCTCCTGCTATCCATTCCGACTGCAATTTCATTTCTTCATCAGAATCATTTTTTCCCGGAATTATCAGTGTGGTTATTTCTAGGTGTTTTCCGGCGCGGGAAATCGCCCTTAATGCTTCTTTCACCGGTTCAAGTTCCGCTCCGCTTAGCTTTCTGTAGAACTCATCATTGAATGCTTTCAGATCAATATTGAAAGCGTCCGTGAAATCAAGCATTTCGTTCAGGGGATCGCGGTTGACATAACCGTTGCTGACCATAACTGTGAAAAGTCCGGCTTCCCTGACTTTAATTGCTGTGTCCCTGACAAACTCAAACCAGATGACCGGTTCGTTGTAAGTAAATGCTATTCCTATATTATTTTCGGTGGAAAGGGCTTTTTCGGAAAGAGATTCCGGATCAGTGTTTCTCCTGTACATGCCGGAGCTATTCTGAGAAATATTCCAGTTCTGGCAGAAATCACATCTCATGTTACACCCATAGGAGCCTGTTGAAAGAATATTATATCCCGGGAAGAAATGATATAAAGGCTTTTTTTCAACAGGATCAGAAGCGCAACCTGAAATAACCCCATAGGTAATAAGGTCAATCCTTTCTCCTGTGTTTTGCCTTGCACCGCAGATCCCCCTTTTCCCCGGAGCTATCTTGCAAAGATGCGGACAGAGCCTGCACTCGATGTAAGTATCGTATTTTAAAAAGATGGGTTTCATGATTGCTTATGGATGTTAAATTTACTTCAATTCCGGCAAACCGGTGATAAAAAGGCTTACTTTTATGGAAACGTACCAAAGGGTTAAAGACAATATTATGATACTTACGAAACCATCGGCGTCCTTTATTATTGGAATGGCATCTGTTCTGGCAACAATACCGGCTTTTTCTTTTTCGCAGACAGTTCAGGGCTGGATTGCCCCTGCAGAAGTTGTTGAGAAGCTTTCAAAAAGCCAGCCTCAGTACAACTATTATGAGGAAAAGGTGCCTGTTTATACATTGCCGGATCTGCTCCTTCCGGCAGAGGGAAAGAGAATTGTCAATGCTGAAGCCTGGAACCTTACAAGGAGGCAGGAGATACTTGAACTTTTCAGGGAGAATGTTTATGGAAGGGTGCCTGAAACTCCTTACAATATGATTTTCAGGATATCTGGCATTGACAACAACGCGCTGGAAGGGGCTGCAACCCGGAAGGAGGTGGATATAGAGATATCATCTGAAGGCCTTTCACTTACCATCAGGCTGAATCTGTTTGTTCCGAATGATGCAACTGAAGGAGTACCGGCATTCCTTCTGATCAACAACAGGGGGACTGAGCAGGCAGATCCTTCCCGAAAGATAAAAAATGAATTCTGGCCGGCCGAAGAAATTATTTCACGGGGTTATGCTGCAGCAGTGTTTCAGAATTCGGATGTGGATCCTGATAATTTTGATGATTTCAGGAACGGAATACATGGGATACTCGACAGAGGTGAAAGGAAGGGTGATTCATGGGGTACTATTGCAGCATGGGCATGGGGAGCAAGCCGTTGTATGGATTACCTGGTAACTGACAGCGACATAGATCCGGCCAGGGTTGCTGTTATAGGTCATTCAAGGGGAGGGAAAACAGCGCTCTGGGCGGCAGCGGAGGACCAGCGGTTCGCCATGGCAGTAAGCAATGAATCGGGATGCGGAGGTGCAGCGCTGGCAAGACGGAAATTCGGTGAGACTGTTGAAGTCATTAATAAGGCTTTTCCCCATTGGTTCTGCAGGAATTATATTCAATGGGGAAACAATGAAGATTCAATGCCTGTCGATATGCACATGCTGCTGGCACTGATTGCGCCCAGGGCGGTTTATGTAACATCGGCAAGCGAGGATCTGTGGGCCGATCCGCGGGGATCCTACCTGTCGTTGTATCATTCCCTGCCTGTGTTCCGCCTGTTTGACAGCAATACGGAGCTTGACAAGCGGATGCCCCCTTTAAATACACCGGTAAGCAGTGGAAATACAGCATATCACGTACGCGACGGCGTACATAACCTCCTTCTCAAGGACTGGAACTGGATCATGGATTTTGCTGACAGGGTATTAAAGCAATAGTATAAGGTCGCTGGGAAATGTTTCTGACCTGGACAGCTTTGACCAGCTTACAATTCCTCGGTCATAAACTCAACCGGGATACTGTTAAGTGAACAAAATTCCTCAATTCCTTCTTTTATCGGATCAATAACATCAGTATAGGTTGTTCCGAACCTTAAAAGGAATTTTTTCATGTTTTTGCTGACAACAGACAAGCTCAGAGGGTAGATCTCTATTTTTGCTATTTCTGAAGCGTTAAATACCCTGGCGGGCAAAAGTGAATTCTTTTTAATACGCAGCAGATCAGTCCTGATCTCAATGAACTTTTCTCCTTTGCCAAGACCGGAGTTGATCATATACAATGAGAAAACCACAAGAAACAGGATCGGTAACACTGCAGAATTCAATTTTAATGAATCGGGATTTAAAATGATCCAGGTTATTGCCAGACCGGCACATGATAAGCCGAATACAAGCTGGAACAAGCGTGTGGTCCTGTTGCTTTTGTTTACATCCAGGGAATAATAGAAGGTCTCCATCATACTGTCAGTTTCGGGTGATAACTTTCATATTTGGTTCCAAATTTAGGCGAAATCTGCCTTGCATAAGGCCTTAATGTGCAACAGTTATTTAAAAAAGGTTAAAACAGCATATGTTGGTTTGCCATATTATAAATCTGATTAAATTTGAGAGGACGATAGTTATCCATTTAAAATGATATCTACGAGGATAAGCCGGAACGAAAATCGCCTTTAATATTAATCACATAAATTTCTATTGTTCAATAATCTAATTTCCTATGAAAAAGTCAGTTATTACGGTTTTAATGCTGTTGCCCTTTGTTTTTTGTATGGCTCAGGGACAGCAAAGAAATGCTCCGCCTTCACAGCAGAAACAGGAATATCCGGCAAGGATGACTCCCCAGATGACGGAGTTTTTCGAGCCTGCGGTGCCGGTTATTCAGCCCGCCGCACAGGTTGGGATGCCTCCTTCGGATGCCATTGTTCTTTTTAATGGTTCTGATGTAAACAAGGAGTGGGAAGACTCAAAGGGCAATCCAACAAAGTGGGTTGTTGAGAATGGCTCTCTGGTTTGTGTCAAGGGATCAGGTGTAATTCAGACCAAAAGAAAGTTCAACGATTTTCAGCTCCATATAGAATGGAAATCTCCTTCGGAAGTTAAGGGAGATGGTCAGGGGAGAGGAAACAGCGGTGTTTACCTTCAGAGTCTTTATGAGGTCCAGGTGCTCGACAGTTATGATAATCCCACCTATGTTCAGGGCCAGGCCGGAAGTCTTTACAAGCAGCATGCCCCTCTCGTTAACGCATGCCGTAAGCCCGGAGAATGGCAGAGTTATGATATTATCTACACGGCTCCTCGTTTTGAGGAAGACACTTTATCTTTTTTCACTCCTCCCAGAGTTACTGTTCTTCACAACGGGGTTCTGATTCAGAACAATGTAAGTCTGAGAGGCCCGACACTTTACATTGGCATGCCTGAGTATTCCGTAAGGAAACATGGAGCAATGCCGCTTGTTCTTCAGGACCACGGTAATCCGGTTGCATACAGGAATATCTGGATAAGGGAGCTGTAATCAGCGGCTTACGCTGTCCGGGCAGGCAGTGACAGGCAACCCGGGAACTAGTTGTTGCTGTTTATCCTTAGAATTTTACTATTTTTACAAATAAATCCAATCTTAACAACAAATTTAAAATACCTGACGATGAAAGAAAATTCCAAACAGATTACGAGACGCAATTTTCTCGGGACTACCGGAGCTGTTGCTGCAGGGATCACCATTCTGCCCAGTTCGGTTGTCAGCGGAATGGGCCACAAGGCTCCGAGTGACAAGCTGAATATTGCCGTTGTAGGGATCGGGGGCATGGGCAACTCGAACCTGAAGGCAGTTTCTCCGACCGAGAATATTGTAGCTTTATGCGATGTAGACTGGGGATATTCGAAGAAGGTTTTCGAAGCAAATCCCAATGCAAAGCCTTACTGGGACTGGCGTAAGATGTATGATGAAATGGGCAAGTCGATTGATGCAGTTATTGTTGCAACTGCCGACCATACTCATGCCATCATTGCTGCTCATGCCATGACTCTCGGAAAACATGTTTATGTCCAGAAACCTCTTACCCACACAGTGTATGAATCGAGGCTGCTCACGAAGCTTGCTGACAAATACAAAGTTGCCACTCAGATGGGTAACCAGGGATCATCGGGTGAAGGAGTAAACCTGACTGTTGAATGGCTTCAGAACGGCGAGATCGGAGAAGTAAGGAAAGTTGAAGCTTTCACTGACAGGCCCATATGGCCTCAGGGACTCAATGTTCCAAAGGGTGAGTGGGTTCCCGACACACTCAACTGGGATCTGTTCATTGGTCCGGCCAAGATGCGTCCGTACAACAGCCTTTATACACCATGGAACTGGCGTGGCTGGTGGGATTTTGGAACCGGCGCTCTTGGTGATATGGCCTGCCATATTCTTCATCCTGTATTCAAAGGTCTGAAGCTTCAGTATCCGATTAAAGCACAGGGTAGTTCAACACTTCTTCTTACGGATTGTGCTCCGAATGCGCAGATGGTTAAACTTGTTTATCCTGCCAGGCCGACAGCGAAGAAAGCTAAAATGACCTATCCTGAGGTAGAAGTAATATGGTACGACGGCGGTCTTCAGCCTCCAAAACCGGCAGGATGGCCTGCTGGAAAGAACATGAACAATGCCGGTGGCGGCGTGATCTTCCATGGTACAAAAGACAAACTTATCTGCGGTTGCTACGGAAGGGATCCATGGCTGCTTTCAGGTCGTGTTCCTGCTTCTCCGAAAACCGAGCGCAGACTTCCCGACGGAGTATCACATGAAATGGACTGGGTACGTGCATGCAAGGAATCAGCCGATTCAAGGGTTAAGA
>JAKLIJ010000078.1 GCA_022709665.1 Bacteroidota bacterium | reverse complement strand
TTTCCCTTGAGTATTCGGATGCCGGCGATTACCCGGCCGTCGCCCTGCACGCACTTAAAAGGATGTATTACCAGAAGGGATCACCCCTTATCACCGATGATGAGGGCAGGGCAGAGGGAGGAATGATTATAAGGCATCTTGTCCTGCCCGGACATGCTGCTGAAAGCAAGCTGGTTCTCAGAAAGATAGCAGAAGAACTATCACCGGGGGTAAGTATCTCCCTGATGTCGCAGTATCATCCGGCTCCCGGTGTGGCTGGGCATCCGGTACTTGGCCGGGCTCTTTACGTTTCCGAATATGAATCGGTTGTCAGGGAAATGGAAGCCCTTGGTTTCAGGAACGGATGGATACAGGATCCGGAAAGCAACCAGAACTACAGACCTGATTTCTCAAGGGATCACCCGTTCGAGTAGCCTCCTTCCGGGCTACATGAATTTTTCCCTTTTCTGGAGGTTGTACAGACCGGCGAGAAGGCAGAGTACGCTTCCGGCGATCAGAATGATCCTGTTTTTCAGCGAGATTATGGCCCAGCTGGTTTCGCTTACTCCCCACGCCGGATTAAACGGGTTAAGGAAGATGTTCCACTGGCTTTTGCGAAGCACCTCATCAAAGAACAGGAAAAGCATTCCGAGGATAATCATTATCACAGCAGTTCCGTTTCCATTCCTGACTACCGTCGAAAGCATGAAAGCCATCATTCCCAGGAAAACAACGGGGATCATTACCTGAACTGTCACATAGACAAACTGGAATTTTACGATCAGGATGTTTGAAAGGAAGGTGAAGAGGAGCATTATCAGGAAGGCTATGGCAAAAATAAGAAATATCCTTACCAGCCACACCTTGTATCTGTAGTTTGGGATTCCGAACAGGATCTCTATGGTCCTGGCATCCTGATCGTTCTGAATGCCAAAGACAACCGGGTAGAAAACAAGCAGGATGCCGGAGAACATGAACACTCCGTAAAGGTCGGGCATCGCCGAAACATCGTTTGAAAGGACGTAGATGACTGAAAGTCCAAGATAGAAAACAACCGATCCGGCCAGGAACCAGATGAACTTGTTTGCGAAGATGATTCGCAGATTGTAAATAATCATCCTGCTTACAAGTGTAAAGTAATTATGAAGTGTTCTGTTTTTCATTTCCCGTTGATATGGTTGAAATCCTTTTTCCTCAGAAGCCACAGGTAGGCATCCTCCAGGTTGGGTGTTGTGACGGCTGCGTTTTCCCAGGGACTTGATTCCGAGATGACTCTTACCCTGACACTGTCGCCCTCCGACATATGGTGCACAACCAGGTGCCCTGCTGCGAGCTGTGTGAATTCTGAAGCAGGGATGCTGAACTGCCATACATATCCCTCAGCCTCCTTTGTCATATCCGAGGGTTTACCCATGTATCTGAGCTTTCCCTTGTTGAGAACGGCAACCTTGTTGCAGGAGCTTGAAATATCCTCGATGATGTGAGTGGAGAAGATCACAATCCTTTCGCGGCTCAGTTCAACAAGAAGGTTACGGAACCTGATCCTTTCCCTGGGGTCAAGCCCGGCGGTCGGTTCGTCGACAACAAGTATCCTGGGCAGGTGAAGAAGTATCATTGCGATTCCCATTCTCTGTTTCATCCCGCCCGAGAAGGAACCTATCCTTTCATGCCGGTGTTCGTCCATATGTACGGCACCAAGAACATAGGTCACCCTCTCCTCCCTTGTTCTTTCATCGATGATGTTCTTGAGCATGGCCTGGTAATGGAGGTATTCGTGGGCTGTCATGTTCTCATATGTCCCGAATTCCTGGGGGAGATAACCGATAAGTCCCTGCAGTTCCTCGCGTTTTACAAGGGTGTCGAGCCCGTTTATCCACACTTTTCCGTAGCTCTGTTCAAGGATACCGCATATTATCCTCATGAGGGTTGTCTTTCCGGCCCCGTTTGGCCCGAGAAGCCCGAACATCCCGTTCCCGATATCCAGCGAAACGCAGCTCAGCGCTTTGAAAGGCTTCTTCTTTTTACCTATCATCGGAACCGCGGCAACGATTCTGTAAATCGTTTTGCGAAGATTCCTGAATTTCCCTTCGAGACGGTAGATGTCGATGTTTTCCTCGCTCAGTTTTTGACCTGTTGTGTAAATAAACAATCCGGTGAACCAGAGGAAGCCGATGATGATCACCACTGCCAGATTGTCCCATTTCAGCTGGAACATAACCAGGTTGAGGAGAGGTGCAATCCAGAAGATGATGAAGCTGATTGCAGGAATAAGCTTTCCAGGCATCTTTTTGCCCGTTGAGGCTGAGATGTTCCTGAAGAGTTCCCTGAACTGATTCCAGATGGCTGAAAGTAAGAACCAGACTACAAGGCTGAAGAAGAATATCCAGAATCCCTTTTTAAGATAAAAATAGGTGAAGTAGATCATGAAGGCAAACAGCGGGAGCTGCCATGACACCCTTGCCAGATCGGCCCATTTCCTGAAGTGTCTTTTAAGTCCGAGCCTTTCCCTGATCCTTGCTCCTGCCTTCCATTCGCGGGCCCATCTGTTTTCCCTTTCGTAGATCTTCACGAGGCTCTGGATCCGGATGTTGATCGGTACGTCGGCAGGTATTACTGTTTCCCTCGCTTTCCTGAGGCTGTTCATAATGAACCAGGTGGCAGCCGGGACTATTATAAGCGACAGGATGGAAGTGATCAGTTTCCACAGGAATTTATCTATATTGGTGTAGATGAGGAAGATAAGAAAGCCAAACACAAGCAGTTGCAGAACCTTGACCTTCCAGTCGAGCGATCTGATCCAGTCAAGAGTATTTTCGAGGCCCGAATAGAATGTTGGGATGAAGACAAGGGTAAGGAGGGTGCTGAGAGTAAGTCCTCCGATAACCGTAATAGCGAATGAGGCGCCTATTACCGACACGAACTCCGCTTTTCCCATGGCAAGCGGCAGCATTGCTATCACCGTTGTTGAAGCTGTAATTATTATGGGTCTTATCCTTGCCATGCCTGCTGTCATAAGGGCCCGCGATCTGCGGTAGCCTCTCTTGCGGAGGATATTAGTGTAGTCGATAAGGATTATGCCGTTGTTAACCACCACTCCGAGCAGTATCAGAAAGCCTGTCAGTGTGTTGACGCTGAGAAGGGTGTTCCCTGTAAGGATAAGAGCTATCAGGGATCCGAGGGCTGCAAGCGGGATGCTGAAAAGCAATACCACAGGTGTGGAAAGGGATTCGAACACCGCTGCCAGGATCATGAAAATAAGCAGGAAGGCGATACCTATCAGGTAATAGAATTCCTTCAGCTGATCTTCTTCATGGATTATCTCAATTGCTATTCCCGAGGGGATATTCAGTCGCGACACGAGGCTTTCGATCTCACTGCGTGCTCCGGCAAGCAGGTCCTTTGACGATTTTATCTCTTCCTTGAAATTATAGGTTACGGTAACTCTTTTCTCCTGGTTTTCACGGTGTATGTTACCCATTCCGTAGGCGAAAATGATATCGGCAAGTTCTTCCATCTCCATCACGGCTCCGTTCTGCCCCGCTACCTCCAGCCGTTTAAGGTCGTCGATGGTCTTTTGAGCCGCCGGGTAGTTCAGGGAATCCGTATCCTGATACTTGATCATTATATCATAGTTTTCGGTTCCCTGCCGGAATGTGGCTCCGGAGGAGTATTCCCTTCCGAAGGAAGAAAGTGCCGAAGCAAGGTCGCCGAGTGTGTATCCGGCACGGGAAAGATAATCCATGTCGAAATGAAGCTGCACCTCGGGAGTGTTGTCCTGGACGTTTATCCTGGTATTTTCAATTGATTCGAGGTTGTTGATATACGATCGGATATCGTCGGCAAGGTCTTTCATCTGTTCAAAATTCTGCCCTTTGATGATCACCGATTCCGGTTTTGATCCTATTCCGAGAAGCGATTCAAAATCGGCGCCGGGATTGCTCATTCCCGCACCCTCGCTGCTGCTTGTGAATCCCCCGCTCGTGGAAATTTCGTCCATACTGATCTCTGCCGAGGAAATGTCCCTTGTCTTTCCGGAGATGTCGTTCTTTATTTCTGCCAGGCTTCTTTTGCTATCCTTGTCCCATTCTTCCTTAAGGCTTATTGTAACCGTTGCCTGGTCTTCCTCGATCCGGCTTACGATGTCCTCCTTCTCGGCAAGTGATGAAAGGCGCGATTCTATCTCGGCCACCACTGCATCAGTCTTTGTAAGGGTCGCTCCGGCCGGCATGGTCACGCTGAGCCTGAATTCGGGTGTCTCCACATTACTTCCCGAATTAATGCTGAGGCCAAGGCTTACAAGAAGAGCTGCGAAGAAAAGGGCCAGTGTACCGATAATGGTGGCAGCAGGCTTCCTCATGCATGATTTCAGGACAAGGTGATAAGCCTGGATAAGCCTGTCGTGAATCGAGAGTTTCTTGAAAACCTCAGAGTTTCCTGAAGAGGGTCCTGACAGAAGGTAGAAGGTAGCCATCGGGATAACCAGCATTGCCACTGCCAGCGAAACGAGCAAAGTCGAAATGATGGAAACACTTATATTCTTGCCTATCAGTTTAATAAGGAAGTTGGTTGTGAAAAGGAAGGGAAGGAATACAATGATAGTTGTAACCGTCGATGCAAAGATGGCGCGGACGACCTCCCTCAGTCCCTGTTTGACCGAGGTTTCCGGATCCTTTCCTGCGCCGGCAAGCCTGTAGATGTTCTCGAGCACCACCACCGAGTTATCGACCAGCATGCCTATGGCCAGCGCTATCCCGACAAGGGTAAGGCTGTTGATGGTAATGTTGAATGCGTAGAAGAAATTGAAGGCTGTGTAGACCGAGATGGGTATTGATATTGCGATCACAGTGACGAGTCTGATATTTCGGAGGAAGAACCAAAGAATAAGTACGGCAAGCAATCCACCGGTTATTGCCAGGCTTATTATCTGGTTTATGTTCTTTTCCATTGTTTCGGCGCTGTTGTACTGAACGGCTATCTCCACTCCCGTGGAAGAAAGTTCCCTGTTCAGCCTGGCGACTTCTTCAAGCGTGGTGTGTGACAGGCCGATCAGGTTGGCCTGTCTGTCATTGACCAGGTTTATGGTTACCTCATCGAGTCCGTTCACACGGCTTATAGTGCTTTGTTCCTTGACTCCATAAAAGATCTCGGCGACATCTCTCAGCAACACGGGGCCATCCTGTCTGACTATGATGTTTCCGATATCCTTTACATCGGTGTATGAAGAAGTTATGTTTACGTATAATTCGCGGCTTCCGTCAATGACCTTTCCGGCGAAGGTCTTCTCCCTGCCGTTGTTGTTAAGCAGGGAGCTGATCTGGTTCATGGTTATGCCAAGTGATTTGCAGGCTCTTCTGTTAAGCCTGACCTCAATCGCGTTCTCCTGGCCGCCGTAAACCTGGACACCGGCAATGCCGTCAATGTTCTCCAGTTCAGGTCTTATCTCCCTGTCGGCAATGTTCCTGATCCTGTCGACACCTCCTTCTCCGCGCACCTGCAATGTCATGAACTGGCTGGTAAGCTGTTCGAGGTCTATCCTGATAACATTTACAAGGAATTCCTGTGGTAATGAGCTTCTGATAAGGTCTATCTTTTCCTGAAGCTTCAGATTAGCATACTTGAGATCGGCGTTCTTTACATAGTAGATAAATATGGTACCATACCTCGAAGTGATATTCGATTCAATTTTTTCCACATCCCCGAGGGTGCCAATGGCTCCCTCGAGGGGAATGATAGCCTGGGATTCGATGTATGACGGATCGACTTCGATAGGAGATCCGACCTGGACTATCAGTGTAGGGAATTCGGCATTCGGAAGCAACTCCACTGCCAGCTTTTTGTAAGAGACGTATCCCAGCACCGAAAGCCCTATGAAGAGCATACTGATAAGGACCTTTCTTTTAAGAATGAAATCCATGCCTTCCTATGCTTTTTTTATCAGTTCATTGTTAGTCTTTCTGCTTCCGGTCAGTTTCTCTGAAAAACTGTCGAATACCCAGTAGACACAGGGTATGACAATAAGAGTCAGAAGAGTGGAAGAGAAAAGTCCTCCTATAACGGCAAGCGCCATCGGAGATCTGAGTGATGCGCTTTCACCAAGACCAATGGTAAGAGGGATAAGCGCCAGTATGGTAGTGAGGCTGGTCATAAGGATAGGTCTTATCCTCTGGGATCCTGCCAGAATAATGGCATCTCTTTTCGGTGTACCCTCCTCCCTTAGCTGGTTGATCCGGTCGATCAGCAGAATCGCATTATTGACAGCGATACCGGCCAGCATTATGATCCCTATGTATGCCATCATGTTAAGAGGCTTTCCCAGGATGAAAAAAGTGATTATGGTACCGACGCCTGCCAGAGGTATTGTAAGCATCACCATAAATGGCTGAATGATGGATTCAAACTGTGATGCCAGCACCATAAAGACAAGCACAATGGAAAGCACAAGGGCAAAGGTGAGGTTCGACATCGACTCCCTGCGTTTGAGTTCCTCTCCCGTGAAATCCATTTTATAGTCGGAAGGCAGTGGCACTGAACGAAGAGACAATCCGGCTTCCCTTATAACTTTATCGAAAGGCTGATCCTTGTCTGCCATTGCATAGATATAGCAGGTTCTTGACTGATTACGGCGGGTGATCTCCCTGGGGCTGGTAATTGTACTGATACCGGCAATTTCGCTCAGAGGCACTTTCACATTCCCGGCTGTTATGATAAGGTCTTTGAGCTGGTTCAGTGAAAGGTCACCCAGTTTGATCGTAATATCCTTAAGTTCTCCATCCTTTTCAAAATTTCCCGCTGAAGCGCCCTGGAGGTAGCCCCTGACCTGATTGACAACGCTTTCGACCGTCACTCCGTAATAACTTGTCTTGAAGCGGTCGATTTCCACCTGCACTTCCGGAGTTCCCTCGTCGAGTGAAGTCGTTATATTGTAGAGTCCCTTGCTTTCCTTCAGCAATGTTTCAGATTCCCGTAGTATTCTTTCCATCTCGGCAAAATCCTTACCCGATATCTCGAGGGCAAAAGGCGATTCTGTTGTTCCCAGCGACGACTGAAGGGCTGTCTCCTCCCTCGAGAAGCTTACCTCCATTCCGGGGATTGTACCCAGGTACGACTGGACCCGGCTGATTGCTTGTTCGGTCTCTGAGGCAAACTCCTCTTGCATTATGACTTTCAGGGATGCGGTGTTCTCTCCTCCGGATTCAGAAGCAAGTGAGAGTGATGAAGTGTTGTCGCTTCCCGACTGGGTGTAGATAAGTCTTACCTTCCCGGCAAGCAGGCTTTTTATTATTTCTTCGGTTCTGACGGCAGTATTGTTTGTCCTTTCGAGGCTTGTCCCTTCCGGAAGTTTGAGCCTGACCGTGAATTCGGCTGATTCGGACCGCGGCATGAATTCGCTTCCCAGCTTAGGGAAAAGAAGGGCAGCAGCACCCAGCATCACAACCGACAGCAGGATAACAGTAATTCTTTTATCGAGAATTCTGCCAAGGAATTTTCCGTATCCGGTAAACTTCAAGGCTCCTGAGGCTATGCTTTTTTTCTTTTCTGATGGAAGAAGAGTCGATACCAGCATGGGGATCACGAGCATAGCCACAACCAGCGATGATATCAGCGCAAAAGCCACTGTCCACGCCTGGTCGCGGAACATTTCGCTGGATGCGTCCTTCAGGTAAACGATTGGAAGAAATACCACGATGGTGGTTATTGTTGAGGCGGCTATTGCCCCGCCCACCTGTGAGGTTCCAGTAATAATGGCCTCCTTCATGGGCATTCCTTCCTCCCTGTTGCGGGTAATGTTCTCCAGCACCACGATGGCATTGTCTACAAGCATTCCTGCGCCAAGTGCAAGACCTCCAAGAGTCATGATGTTCAGTGTAAGATCGCTGAAGTACATAAGGTTGAAGGTTGCGATTATTGAAATGGGAATTGCAAGGCTTATTACAAGTGTGACACCTATTCTTCTGAGGAAGACGTACAGTACCAGTACGGCAAGGAAGATACCGATTATCAGGGTGTTTTTCACCTCGCCTATTGAATTATTTATATAAGTGCCCTGATCGAGGACCTTTGTGAACTCATAGCCCGGGAGGGCTTTGCCCAGCTGATCGAAGGCATCCGTCAGACTTTCCACAACGTCGACCGTATTGAATTTGGGTTCCTTGTAGATAGAAAGCCCGATGCACCTTTCCCCGTTGATGGTTACAATGTTTTCAGGATCCTTGTTTTCAAAGCTTATACTGGCCACATCCCTCAGGTAAACAGGCACTCTGATTCCTGAGGCGGTCTGACCTGCTGTCCGGCCTGCCGTCTGGCCTGCCGTCAGACCGGAGGAGGATGCCGGTCCTGATCCCGCCGGTGCGGGGCTTTTGAAACCAACTATTATGTTCCTGAGGTCATCCGCGCTTTCAAGAACACTGACACCCTTGACCACATATTTGGTGCCCATGTCTACTATTGAGCCGCCCGATACGTTTCTGTTATAGTTCATTATCTGAGCCGCAATTGCATCGGTGGTAAGGCCGAACGATTCGAGCAGGTATTTGCTGGTCTCGATTACCACTTCGCTTTCTTCTTTTCCGACGATCCTTACATCGGCCACACCTTCAATCCTTACGAGTTCGTTCCTTACATAGTTCTCGGCCACCTTTCTCAACTCGTCCATGTTTTCTATCCTCTCGTTCCTGAGTGCGACGATCATCACGGGAGATGCATTGGGATCGTATTGTGAAATTGTAAAATCCTCGAGGTCGGAGTTCTGGCTGAATGAGCTGAGTTCCTTTTGCAGGTCGAGGAAGGCTTCATCCATATCCTTATTCCAGGCATATTCGACCGTGATGACGGCTGATCCTCCCCTGGAGACCGATGAAACGCTTGTCACATCGCTCTGCCGCATTGCCAGTGATTCGATCTGGTCGACATAGTTCTTCTCAATTTCTTCGGGAGGCTTTTCTCCGGCCTTCAGTTCTATATATATTTTTGGAGTATTAAGGTCGGGGAAAAGATCGGTTCCCAGCTTGCCGAAGGAGATGAATCCCAGCAGGATTATCGCCAGGACGAGCATGAGGACCGTCACCGGGTTGTTAACAGCAAATCGGGCAATGGACTTCATGGCAGTTATTTGATGATTTTCACCTTCGACCTGTTGCTCAATGTCTCGAATCCGCTGGTTACCACACGTTCGTTTTTCTCCAGGCCTTTTGTAACCTCTGCATCGGTCAGGTTCTCAAGTCCGGTTTCAATGATCCGTTCCACTGCCAGTCCTCTGTCGACGATAAACACTGTTTTTCCTCTCTGGCGCGAGAGGATTATGTTTTTTGGTATCACGATGGCTGAATCCCTCCTGTTTGTTACAATATCGGCTTTGACGAACATTCCCGGGCGCAGCAGAAGTTCTGGATTATTGATTGAGATGGAGCCCCTGAAAGTTCTTGTGTCCGGGTTTATAGCCGGTGAGATCTGTGTCACATTTCCGATTATTGTATCGTCGGGGATGGTGTAGTTTGTCATCCTTACGACCTGGCCGGATTTGATAAGGGGAATATATTTTTCAGGAAGCTGGACATCCATATACATGGTGCGGTAGTCCATTATTTTAACGATGCTGACACCTGCTTCGATATGGGTTCCCTGTGTATAGTATGGCAGTTCGACTATTACTCCGTCGATCGGGGCGGTAATGCTTGTTTTTTCGAGCTGCAGCCTGGAAGTAACCACAGTGGTGCGTGCGTTTTCGTAGTTTATCTCTGCTGTTTTCAGTTCCTTAAGGGTAACTCCCCCCTTCTCGTAAAGAGACTGCTGTTTTTTCAGTTCGCTTTCCATGAGTTCGAGGTTAAGCTGATTGGTTTCCATCTTGACCGAGTTTACATACTCCTGGTCTTCAAGACGGGCAACAAGATCGCCCTTTCCTATACGGTCGCCAAGCTGCCAAAGCCTTCCTGTACGCGGATTCTTTCCGAGAAAATAGTCTGCAGCGATTTTTGATTTTACCTCTATTTCGCCTTTGGGGTATGCCGTACCGGTGGTATTGACATATTCTTCTATCGGCTTCAGCTTCAGATCCTGAACTGAAACAGGAATTTCAACGTCGGCTGTCAGGCTCTGGTCCTGGTTCCTGCATCCGCCTGCAGCGATCAGAGAAGCTGCAAACAGGATTATGATTCTCTTCATCATGATTATATAAGGATTTTATTGTTCCAGTTTCATTACGGGGGAAACCTGCTCTTTCTTCTCAAAATCGTAAAGTGTCTGTATTTTAAGGTTAAGCAGTTCGAGTTTGTATGATATAAGTGAATTGGTGTACGACAATTGTTTCTGCGACAGCTGCTCCTGGAAGAGGTTCAGGTCCATGCCTGTGAGGTCCCCGTTCCTGTAGCGTTCGAGGTTGAGGTCGTATGTAAGCTGGGCGTTGGAAACGTTCTGACGCGAGATTTCTATCTGGTTTCCAAGGTTTATAAGGTTTCTGCAGACTTTTCTGATTCCAAGGATTATGTCATTTCTTTCCTCATCGAGCGAAATCTTTGCCGATTCAATTGCCGCTTCTGAAGCTTTTATCCTCGATTTCCTCTCGCCCCAGTCCCAGAGAGGGATATTAAGTGAAAGCGAGACATCCTCGTTGTCTGTGGGGTTGGAATATACATCCCTGAACTTTTCGTTATCACCGAACAATCCGACAGAAAGGCCGAGACTTCCCCTGAATTCATTTAATGATTTTGTCTGGATCAGGTCAAACTGCGACGATTCGATGTCAATTTCGCGCTGGCGCAGCTCCATCCTGTTGGCAAGTCCCTGATCGATTGCCAGCGCTATATCTACCTGAA
>JAKLIJ010000077.1 GCA_022709665.1 Bacteroidota bacterium | reverse complement strand
TCTTCTTTTTTTGTGCATCCGGATGCTATTAGAATCAGAGGCAGCAGCAGTAAGCAGAGTATTTTTTTCATATGATCCGGGCTCATTTAATCAGGCTAAGTCATAAAAGTGAGAAAGCCTCTCCGTTTAACGGAAAGGCTTTCACCTATATTATCCTGTTTCCTTAACTTTTTCCTGTTACTGCTGTTCGAGAGTATCGAGTTTAGCCTTAACTGCGTCGTATTTTTCGGTCATCTTAAGCCTGTAGTAAAGTTCCCTGAGGCTTCTGAGAGCAAATACATCGTCGGGTTTAAGTTCATTTGCTTTTTCCATATAAGGAAGAGCTTTTGAGAACACCGCCATGGCATTGTCGATAGCCTTGTTATAATCGTTAACATCCATTATATCGTTTGCTTTTGCAAACATGTCAGAGGCTTTGTTGATATAGGAAGCTCCCAGGCCATACTGACTGTCATAAAAATCAGACTTAAGTTCGACTGATTTTGAAAGGCTGGCGATTGCTTCGTCAAACCTGTCTTCATTAAGGTAAATAATACCTTCAGCGAAGTGCAGGCTGTAGTTTTCAGGGTCATCTGCCCTGGCAATTGCAAGGTTTTCAAGAGCTTCCTTGTTTTTGCCTGCCTTGATGTACAGGTCAATCAGCTGAAGAACCACATTCTTGTCGCCGGCATACTTGGCACGCAGGTCCTTAAGTATTGATTCAGCTTTAACTGTATCACCCATCTCCAGATAGTTCTGTGAGATCTGGAAATATGCGTTGATACCCTGATATTGCATTTCAGCGCATTTTTCGAAGAATTTGATTGCTTTCTGGTGGTCTTTGGCATTCATAGCAGCCAGTCCGGCGTTATAATACATTCCTGTGTCGGTTACACCAACATAGTTGTCGCTTTCAGTAATTTTAATCTGGGTTTCGAATGATTTCAGAGCACCTGCATAGTCTTTTGCTTCAAACTGCTGTCCACCCTGTGAGTAAAGGTCGAGTGCAAGTGAATTGTAAACCATGCCTGTTATGATCTTCTTCTTGGCACCACCTTTTGAATCGAGCTCCATTGATTTTTCATAAGCATTATAAGCCTCGCTGAGAGGATCGGCATAATAAGCCTTGAAAGTTGGATTGTCTGACTTGAAAACAGCCTGGGCAAGTTTACCCTTGGCAAAATAGGTATTGAACCAGTTCATTGATTTGGGATTTGTCAGAGCCTGGTCAAGTGCCTCTTTGGCTTTGTCAAGAGACCCCTGCTCGATGAACGTAAGGGCGCTTGTTACTTTGCCCTTCTGGGCAAACGTAGCAAATGAGATAGAGAAAACTGCAAGAAGCAGAAAAACCTTTTTCATAATTATCACTTTTGTTTAATTAATTGTCCTAAAAAAACCTTTCAAATTTAAAACTTTACTTATTAATCTTCAAATTCTTTGCCAATTTCCTCAGTATTTTCATTAGTACCTGTAATGTCCTCATTATCAGCTTGATCAGTTTCGCTATTTACTTCAACTATTGCAACTGATGCTATGATATCATTTTCTCTGAGGTTTATAAGGCGCACACCCTGGGTAGCCCTGCCCATTACTCTGAGCGCTGAGACCGGGCTTCTGAGTATGTTTCCAAACTGGGTGATTATCATAAGGTCGTCATTGTCTGTCACATCCTTCAGAGCTATGAGTGATCCCGTTTTTTCAGTGATTTTTATGGTTGTTACTCCTTTGCCGCCTCTGTTGGTAACACGATAATTCTCAATGTCTGACCTTTTCCCGTAGCCGTTTTCCGATACCACAAGCACTTCCTTTTCCCCGTTTTCAATGGTTATCATACCAACAACTATGTCGGTTTCTTCATCTGCGAGCCTTATCCCCC
Source organism: Bacteroidota bacterium (assembly GCA_022709665.1). Taxonomy (GTDB): domain Bacteria; phylum Bacteroidota; class Bacteroidia; order Bacteroidales; family VadinHA17; genus LD21. The sequence goes on along the minus strand of JAKLIJ010000077.1, from coordinate 8,940 downwards.
TCACACCAGATGCTGTTCTTCCCATGGGCCTTACCGCGTCCTCCGGGAAGCGGATCGCCCTCCCCGATTTCACCGCCAACATAATCTGGTGCTTCCCGTTGGTCATTCTGGCTTCAAGAAGCTCATCCCCTTCCCTGACAGTTATCGCGTTAACCCCGTTAGTTCTTGGACGGGAGTATGCTTCCAGCGAAGTCTTTTTTATTATACCCTTCCTGGTGCAGAGAACTATGAAGTTATTGTTTATATAATCGGGATCACTCAGGTTTCTGACGTTTATGTAGGCCATTACACTGTCTTCAGGGTCAATGTTTATAAGGTTCTGCATGGCTCTCCCCTTTGAGGTCCTTGAACCTTCCGGTATATTGTAGACTTTCAGCCAGTAGCATTTCCCGTATTTTGTGAAGAACAACATTGTATTATGCATCGTAGCGATGTAAAGATGCTCAATGAAATCCTCCTCTCTCGTAGTACTTCCCTTCGACCCTGTTCCTCCCCTGTTCTGGCGCCTGAATTCAGTGAGCGGTGTTCTCTTTATATAACCCATATGTGAAATAGTGATCACCATCTCATCGTCGGCATAGAAATCCTCCGGATTGAATTCTCCTGCATCAGGTACAATTTCCGTCCTTCTGGAATCTCCATATTTCTCCTTAATCTCAAGAAGCTCCTCCTTTATTATTTTCATCTGAAGTTCAACGCTTTCGAGAACACTCCTGAGGTAATCGATAAGAGCCATGACCTCCTTGTATTCATCCCTGAGCTTTTCCTGCTCAAGGCCGGTAAGCTGTCTCAGCCTCATCTCAACAATTGCCCTGGCCTGAATTTCCGAAAGGCTGAAGCGTTCCATAAGCCGTTCCCTGGCGTCGTCCGGATTTTTCGACGATTTTATTATGGCGATCACCTCGTCTATGTTGTCGCTGGCAATGATCAGTCCTTCAAGAATATGCGCTCTCTTTTCAGCCTGGGTAAGATCATATCTGCTTCTTCTGACAACTACCTGGTGACGGTGTTTTACAAATTGGTCAATAAGTTCCTTAAGATTCAGAGTTCTGGGCCTTCCTCTTACCAGCGCCACGTTGTTTACGTTGAAGGAAGTCTGCAGCGAGGTATATTTGTAAAGGTTATTGAGAACCACACTCGAACTGGCGTCTTTTTTCAGAATGATTACCACGCGCATCCCGTTACGGTCCGATTCGTCATTAATATAGGAGATACCCTCAAGCCTTTTTTCATTTATAAGGTCTGCTATCTTCCGGATCATCTCCGCTTTGTTTACCATGTATGGTATCTCATTGACTATGATACATTCCCGGCCCGAATGGGTAAGCTCTATCTCCGTTTTGGCCCTGAGAACGATTCTACCCCTGCCTGTTTCGAAAGCATCCCTTATTCCCTGTTCTCCATAAATGATGGCGCCTGTAGGGAAATCAGGTCCCTTTACGTATTTCATCAGTTCAGGTATGGTAATCTCCCCGTTTTCAATAAAGGCTATTGTAGCATTTATAATTTCTGTCAGGTTATGCGGCGGCATATTGGTCGCCATTCCAACAGCGATTCCTGAAGCTCCGTTAACCAGAAGTGTGGGGATCCTTGTCGGAAGAACCACCGGCTCATTTAGAGAATCATCAAAGTTGGGCTGGAAATCCACTGTCTCCTTGTCTATATCCGACAAGGTTTCCTCTGCAATTTTCATAAGTCTTGCCTCAGTGTACCTCATTGCTGCCGGGCTGTCGCCGTCAACAGAGCCGAAGTTACCCTGCCCTTCCACCAGCGGATAACGCAACGACCAGTCCTGTGCCATCCTCACCATCGCATCATACACTGACGAATCACCATGAGGATGATATTTTCCAAGCACCTCTCCCACTATCCTTGCCGATTTCTTATACGGCCGGTTTGACATTACACCAAGCTCCGACATCCCGAAAAGAACACGGCGGTGAACCGGCTTTAATCCGTCCCTGACATCAGGCAATGCCCTTGACACTATCACCGACATGGAATAATCGATGTAGGCCGACTTCATCTCCTCCTCAATATTTACCTGAATTACCCTCTCTCTTTCTGACATAATAATTTAAAAATTAAAAAGATACAACCATACCATGAAGGGTATGGATTTGATTACGAAAATAGTGAAATTTTGGTTGCGGGAGACCATTCCGGGGGTTGACTTTTTAACATTAATTGTTTATAAATGGGCATGAAAATTGCCTGACGAATATTGTATTAAATTTAACTTTGATTTTCATGGAATCAGTAATTTTGTCGCAGGCATGCTGACATAATGGCTTATGAAGTGAAGGTCTATAAAAATCAGTAACAATAATGGATTCACAGTTTTCACAAAGAGTAAAGGATATCCTGGGATACAGCAAGGAAGAAGCGATAAGGCTGGGAAACAGTCATATCAGCCCCGAACACCTCTTTCTTGGAATTCTGAGGGATGGGGAGGGTGTTGCAGTTGAGATACTTCTGAATCAGGGTATAGACCTGCTTGTGTTAAAAGGTTCGCTTGAAAAGAGCATCAGGATAGAAAGCCCCATTGTGGTGGCCGACCACGAGATAATACCATTGCTGAGGAGCACTGAAAGAATACTCAAACTGGTTTACCTGGAAGCCAAATCCCTGAAGAGCCCTGTAATAGATTCCGAACATCTTCTTCTTGCAATTCTTAAGGATGAGAATGCCCTTGTTACAAGGTTTCTCTCGGAACTGGACGTAGACTACCAGACTGTCAGAAGAGCTGTGGAAGCAGGGCTTCCAAGCGCCAAGGCTGATTTTCCGAGGGAAGAGGATGATGAGGGACAATCCTTCGGAGGCGGAGGAGCAGGAAGAAGTCAACAGCCTTCATCGGCAAAACCTTCCTCCGACACTCCGGTACTCGATAACTTCGGGATTGACCTTACGAAAGCAGCCGAAGAAGGCAGGCTCGATCCGGTTGTCGGCCGGGAAAGAGAAATAGAACGACTTGCCCAGATACTGTCGCGCAGAAAGAAGAACAATCCTGTTCTTATAGGTGAACCGGGGGTGGGAAAATCAGCTATTGCAGAAGGCCTGGCGCTAAGGATTATTAAAAAGAATGTATCAAGGGTGCTTTTCAATAAACGGGTCGTGGCTCTTGACCTTGCTTCCATAGTGGCAGGTACCAAATACCGGGGGCAGTTTGAGGAGAGAATGAAAGCTATCCTGAATGAACTGTCAAAGAACGATAACATAATTCTTTTCATCGACGAGATACATACCATAGTTGGCGCCGGTGGTGCAACCGGATCGCTCGATGCCGCCAATATGCTTAAACCGGCCCTCGCCCGTGGAGATATCCAGTGTATTGGCGCAACAACACTCGATGAATACAGACAGCATATCGAAAAGGACGGGGCTCTCGAAAGAAGATTCCAGAAAGTAATGGTCGAACCGACTTCAATCGATGAGACTATACATATTCTTCATAACATCAAGGAAAGGTATGAAGAGCACCATAACGTTATTTACACTGATGATGCGATTGATGCCTGCGTAAAACTTACCAACAGGTATATTTCTGACCGCCATCTACCCGATAAAGCCATTGATGCACTTGACGAATCAGGATCACGGGTTCATATCTCCAATATAGTAGTGCCGGAAAAGATCCTTTCACTGGAGAAACAGCTTGAGGACACAAAGAAGGAAAAAATGATGGCGGTTAAGAATCAGAATTTCGAAAAAGCCGCCAGCTTCCGCGACAAGGAGAAAGACCTGCTCGATATGATTGATCAGGAAAAGAAAAAGTGGGAAAAGGAACTTGCCGTCAACCGCGAAACTGTCGATGCGGAAAAGGTTGCCGAAGTTGTTGCAATGATGACAGGCGTTCCGGTACAACGTATTGCCCAGACTGAAGGAACCCGCCTGCTGAAAATGGCGGAAGAACTCAGCGGAAGCGTTATCGGCCAGGATGAAGCTATTGCCAAGGTCGTCAAATCGATTCAGCGTAACAGGGCCGGGCTGAAGGATCCAAACAAACCTATCGGAACTTTCATCTTTCTTGGTCCCACAGGAGTAGGTAAGACTCAACTTGCCAAGGTGCTTGCAAAATTCCTTTTCGACACAACCGATAATCTTATAAGGGTTGACATGAGCGAGTATATGGAGAAATTCTCCGTGTCAAGACTCGTCGGAGCGCCTCCCGGATACGTTGGTTATGAAGAAGGAGGACAGCTTACTGAAAAGGTAAGGAGAAAGCCCTACTCTGTTGTGCTGCTCGATGAAATTGAGAAAGCTCACCCCGATGTTTTCCATATTCTCCTCCAGGTTCTTGACGAAGGACAGCTTACCGACAGCCTCGGCCGAAGAGTAGACTTCCGAAACACTATTGTGATACTGACATCAAACATTGGAACACGACAGCTGGCCGAATTCGGACATGGCATCGGCTTTGATACCAGCTCAAGGAAGGCAACGCGCGATGAACAGGCCAAGAGCATACTTCAAAAAGCGTTGCAGAAAACTTTTGCTCCTGAATTCCTTAACAGAATTGATGACGTTATCATGTTCAACTCCCTTGGCAAGGATGAGATTAATAAGATCATCGATCTGGAACTCAAGGGATTGTACGACAGGGTAAAGGTTCTTGGTTACCAGCTCAAGATTGCTAATGCAGCCCGTGATTTCATCGCTGAACGCGGCTTTGACGCCAATTACGGAGCCAGACCGCTGAAAAGGGCAATCCAGAAATATCTTGAAGACCCGATGGCTGAAGTATTTATCAAATCGGACCTGAAGGAGGGTGATACCATTTACGTCGGCTTCAATTCAGCCAAATCTGAAATCAGGATAAAGATCCAGAAGAAAAAGGAAGCTGAACTTCCTCCTGCCGAATAGGAACTGTTAAAGTGATTCTGCTGCAGGAGTGCCAAACAGGTCAAATTCAGTTGATCCGGTTACCAGTATCTGATGGAAACTGCCGGGGGTAAGTTCACTGGCGGAGCTTATCAATACTTCATTATCCACCTCGGGACTGTCGTATTCGGTTCTGCCGACGAAGTAGTCGCCCTCTTTCCTGTCAATAACAGTCTTCAGGATATGACCTGTCTTTTTTGCATTGAGTTCGCCGGAGATCGACTGCTGGATGGCCATGAGCTCGGAAACCCTTGATTCTTTCAACTCCTGTGATACATCATCAGAGTATCTGTCGCCTGACATGGTTCCTTCCTCATGGCTGTAGGCAAATACACCGAGACGGTCGAACCTGTAGTCGGAAATGAAGTCCCTGAGCTCCATGTAATCCGCTTCCGTTTCACCCGGATGTCCGGCAATAAGGGTGGTTCTCACCGCAGCTTCAGGAAGGTCGCGCCGTATGCGGTACAGAAGATCGCGGGTGGCCTTCGGACCGTGCGACCGCTTCATTATCTTCAGCATCCTGCCTGAAATGTGCTGGATTGGAATATCCACATAACTGCAAAGCTTCGGATTTTCTCTCATCATCTTCAGTAACTCCGCGGGAAATCCTGAAGGGTAAAGGTAATGAAGCCTTATCCACTCAAAAGCATCTATTGAGAGAAGGTCGGAAACAAGACGGGGAAGCTCCCTCTTTCCGTAAAGGTCAACTCCATAATAACCAAGGTCCTGGGCGATAAGCATCAATTCCCTGACACCCTGTCCTGCAAGTATCTCGGCCTCCTTAACAATATCCTCCGTTTTCCGGGAGACATATTTTCCCCTTATCAGGGGTATGGCGCAAAAAGCACATTTTCTGTCGCAGCCTTCGGAAACCTTCAGGTAGGCATAATGGGACGGTCCGGTCAGAACCCGGTCAGAAAGAAGTTCAGGTTGAGTAACTGCACCAAGCTCAGCCAAAATATCCTCCATGCTGTTGACCCCGAAATATCTGTCAACTTCCGGGATTTCCTCCCTGAGCGCATCGCGATAACGTTCCGAAAGACAGCCCATTACGTAGAGTTTTCGGATCAGGCCTTCCCTGCCGGCTTTGACAAACCTCAGGATAGTGTTTATACTTTCCTCCTTGGCGTCATTAATAAAGCCGCAGGTATTTATGATTACAGTATCAACTTTTTCTGTATCAGGATCGTACACGACAGAATACCCGGCTGCTTTTATCTGTCTCAGCAGCTTCTCAGAGTCCACGGTGTTTTTGGAACAACCTAATGTTACTATTTTAAGAAGCTTATTGTCAGCAACTTCTTGTGATCGGGGAAATTTTTGTTTCACTTTTCAGTTTCCTGTGAGAAGAGGGAATCAACGAATTCCAAAGGATTGAATATCTGAAGGTCGGTCATTTTCTCACCCAGTCCGATATATTTCACCGGGATCCCGAACTGGTCGGAGATGCCAATAACAACTCCGCCCTTCGCCGTACCGTCGAGTTTTGTTATCGCCAGGGCAGTAACGCTGGTTGCCGCAGTAAACTGTTTTGCCTGTTCAAAAGCGTTCTGACCGGTCGATCCGTCGAGTACCAGGAGCACCTCCTGGGGAGCGCCGGGGACTACTTTCTCCATCACTCTTTTTATCTTCGACAGTTCTGCCATCAGGTTTATCTTATTGTGAAGCCTGCCTGCAGTATCGATAATAACTACATCGTAACTACCTGCAACCGCCGACTTTACAGAGTCGAAAGCAACCGAGGCCGGATCGGAACCCATGTTTTGCCTGACAATTCCGACACCTGCCCTGTCGGCCCATATCTGAAGCTGGTCGATGGCAGCTGCCCTGAATGTGTCGGCAGCGCCAAGAAGAACTTTCTTCCCTGCCGTTTTAAACTGGTAGGCCAGTTTTGCTATTGTTGTTGTCTTTCCGGAACCATTTACTCCCACAACCATTATAACGTAGGGAGATCCGGGGAGAGGAGAAGAGAAATCAAAAGACTGACCTGTCCTGCCGCCCTCAAGAAGAGCAGCAATCTCTTCCCTTAGTATCCTGTTCAGTTCTGCAGTATTGAGGTATTTATCCCTCGCCGCCCTTGCTTCTATGCGTTCGATTATCCTGAGGGTTGTTGCAACACCCACATCGGATGAAACAAGAGCTTCTTCAAGATTGTCAAGAACCTCTTCATCAACCTTTGATTTGCCTACAACGGCCCGTGACAACCGGGTAAAGACATTTTCCTTTGTCTTTTCAAGACCCTTGTTCAGGACTTCCTTGTTCTCCCTGCTTCCCTTACCAAACCAACCCATGAAGAATTATTTATATGAGTGACAAATATAAAAAAAGCTTTCTTCAGGCACGAAGAAAGCTTTTGATATCTGATTGAAACCGTTGGTACTATTTCTTCGTGAAAAAGTCCTTAATATGATCATTATGCACGATCTCTTCCTTGAACTGGTATGAGCCGGTTTTTTCCGACCTGGTCATCCTGATGCACTTGGTAAAAGACTTGCCGGAACCGGTTTTAAGAGTTGCTACTACTTTCTTTGCCATGGTACTATTCTTTTACTTGATTTCTCTGTGAACTGTTACTTTCTTGAGGAAAGGATTGTATTTCTTCCTTTCAAGACGGTCCGGAGTGTTTTTCCTGTTTTTGGTAGTTATGTACCTCGACATACCCGGTAAACCGCTTTCCTTCTGCTCCGTGCACTCAAGAATGATCTGCTGCCTGTTACCCTTTGCCTTCTTTGCCATTTCCTGATATTATTAATAATTCACAATATGACCTTTTTCCTTTGCTTCCTTAAGAACTGCGGAAAGGCCTTTCTTATTTATGGTACGGATTCCTGAAGCAGACACCTTGAGGGTGATCCACCTTTCCTCTTCGGGAAGATAATACTTCTTTACAAAAAGATTGGGGTAGAATTTTCTCTTCGTTCTTCTCTTTGAATGCGATACGTTGTTTCCCACTACCGCTTTCTTTCCTGTGACCTGACAAACTTTTGCCATTGATTCCCTTATTTATTCTTTACTTGTGTCTTTTTGAAAAATGAAGCGCAAAATACGTGATTTTTATCTTATTAACCAAATTATTACTGCAATTTTTTTCAACATGCCCGAAAATGTCACCTTAATCCTTGATTATCTGCTTTCTCAGTATATTAAGGGCAAGGTTTGAGAACCTTCCTATGTTGGTAAGACGGTCGGCGCCGAAGGTGTGTTTTTCAGCATGGATCCCGCCAGCTGAAGCAACGGCTGTCCAGAGTGTCCCTACAGGTTTTCCTGGAGTAGCTCCATCGGGACCGGCAATTCCGGATGTGGCCAGGGCATAATCTGTGTCAAAAATTTCCCTCGCGGCCCCGGCCATAGCTCTGACAACAGGTTCGCTAACGGCTCCGTGATCTTCGATCAACTGTTCATCAACACCCAGAAGTTTTATTTTCATGGCATTGGAGTATGCAACCACCGATCCGGGGTAGTATTCCGAGCTGCCCGGATTACTGGTGATAAGACGCGCTATATTGCCTCCTGTACAGCTTTCAGCAGTAGCGATAGTCCTGCCTTTTTCCCTGAGAAGCCTGCCCACAGCCATTTCCAGAGTCTCCCCTTCCTCCCCATAGATCAGTTCGGGTATAATTATGTAAAGCTTTTTTACCTGGTTTTCAACAAGTCGTGACACAGTGTCATAATCCCCTCCGGTTCCGGTAAGACGAAGCTTGATGATCCCTGAAGAAGGCAGATAGGCAAGTTTTATCTCATGAGGCAGTCCGGCTTCAAAGCTTTCCAGCTTTTCTGCCAGCAGTGCTTCCGGAACTCCGTACGTCATTAAGTTTCTATGCACTATCGCCTGTGATCTGAATCGTTGCTTCAGTTCCGGAAGGACGTGCGTATTCATAAGGTATTTCATCTCTGATGGAACGCCGGGAAGAGAAATGAAGACGGTGCTGGTCCTTTCAAACCACATACCCGGAGCCGTACCGGCGGCGTTTGTCAACACCCTGCATGATTCCGGGACTTCCGCTTGTTTCCGGTTATTGGCATTCATAGGGAAACTCCTTTTCTCCATCATTTCCGTAA
>JAKLIJ010000076.1 GCA_022709665.1 Bacteroidota bacterium | reverse complement strand
CGACAACGATACAGTGTAGGTTTTCTCGTTTATTCCGCTTGCAAATGCATTCAGCGAATCATCTTCTATTATGTTGACCCGGGGCATCTTCATGCCTGTGGATATGCACAGGTTCTCAACCAGGTTGTAGACTCTCTTGTTTTCCTTTCTTTCGAGGGGCTTTGAGTTTGTAGCGCTGTCAATTATTGCGGTATGTGAAAACCACGCTATGGCGAACCACGCAGCCACACCAATTGTAATCCAGGGTACTACCTGCAGGAAAGACCTGTTGATAAAAGCCAGGCCTGTCTCCTGGTTTTCCATGCCTCTCGACATGAAGAGGAAGAAGAGCCAGGTAAGGGCATAAAACACAAGAGGGAACATCAGCAGGAGAATTACTGAGTTCAGGTTGTTTTTTCTTATCTGACTCTGAAGCCCGTAATACTTCATACTAGTTGAACTTGATCTGGGGCGGCTGTTCAATAACTGTACGCTGGTCGCCCAGGTCGAACATTGGCTCGCGCTTGAAATTGAACAAAGTTGCAATAATGTTGGATGGGAACAACTCGGTTGCAGTGTTCAGCTCCTTTGTTGCCGAGTTGAAGAATCTCCTTGCTGCAGCTATCTTGTTTTCAACGTCGGATATCTCATTCTGAAGATCGAGAAAATTCTGGCTGGCCTTAAGGTCGGGGTAGTTTTCAACTGCAACTCTGAGGCCCTGAAGAGCGCTTGTCAGTTTTGTCTCAGCCTCGATCTTTTCATTCACCGTTGTTGCCTTCATTGCATTTGCACGGGCTTCGGTGATATTGGTAAGGACTTCCCGTTCGTGAACCATATATCCCCTGACGGTTTCTACCAGCTGGGGAATGAGATCGTGCCTCTGTTTCAGCTGAACATCCACGTCGGCAAAGGCCTGCTCCCTGTTGTTACGGAGTCTTACAAGCCTGTTGTACAGTGAGATCGCAAAAAAAACAAGAAAAACGATGATTGCCAGAATTACCAGTAGAATTGCCATTTTTTGAGGGATTTTGGTTAATAATTTCCGGGAATGATTATAATTTGAAAATAAAGATAGATATTTTTGTCAGATATCAGTATCAGTAGAAATAACAAAACATAAGCTGGTTTTAATCTAAAAACAAACGATATGGAAAAGAGTTTAAAAGGCACCATGACTGAAAAGAACCTGCTCAAGGCATTTGCAGGTGAATCGCAGGCAAAGAACAGGTATGAATTTGCAGCAAAGGTTGCAAAGGAGGAAGGTTACGAGCAGATTGCCGCTATATTTCTCGAGACGGCTCTTCAGGAGCAGCAGCATGCAAAGAGGTTCTTCAACTTCCTTGAAGGCGGAATGCTTGAGATAACTGCAAGTTATCCTGCTGGAAAGACGGCTACTACTCCGGAAAATCTTGAAGCTGCGGCTGCCGGCGAGCATGAGGAATGGAATGAGCTTTATCCCGAATTTGCCAGAGTGGCTGAAGAAGAAGGATTCAAAAATATTTCCACAGCTTTCAAAGCTATTGCTTCAGCGGAGAAGAATCATGAGGACAGGTACCGTAAGCTTCTCGAAAATTTAATGAAGAACAAGGTATTCGAGCGTGAAGACAAGGTTTTCTGGTATTGCAGGAAATGCGGTTATGTTCATTTTGGAACAAAAGCCCTCAAGAACTGCCCTGCCTGCCTGCATCCTACGGCATATTTTGAACTGATGCCTGAAAACTATTAGCAGATGACGGGTGGAAAAGAGATGCTTGAGCTGATACTCAGGCGTCAGAGCGAAAGAAAATACAATGAAAATCCTGTTGAACAGGAAAAACTCGACCGTGTACTGGAAGCCGGAAGGATGGCTCCGTCGGCCTGCAATGCGCAGCCATGGAAATTCATAGTGGCAACAGACAAGGAGGTACTCACCCGACTGGCCGATGCCGCTTCAGCTAAACTGCTTGGGATGAACACTTTTGTCAGCCAGGCCCCTGTTATGATTGTGATCGTCAGGGAAAAGCCTAACCTTAGTTCCAGGCTTGGAGGAAGCATAAAGAGCAAGGACTATTCACTTATCGATATAGGAATTGCAGCGGAGAACATCTGTCTCCAGGCCCTCTCGGAAGGGCTCGGAACATGTATTCTCGGATGGTTTGACGAAGACCGTGTAAAAAGCATTCTTGGAATACCCGGAGCCAAAAGAGTTGAGCTGATCATCACGCTGGGATACGCGGCTGGCGAATACCGGCAAAAGAAAAGAAAGCCGAAGGACGAAACGGTAGCATACAACAAATACTGACCAGGCCTTTTCTGACGACCTGTCAGTTAAGAAGCTATCAGAAACCGGATCTCAGTTAAGCTTTTGAAGAGCTTCCCCGATCCTTTTGACCGCTTCTGCCAGCAGGTCGTCGGAATTGGCATAAGATATCCTTATGCAGTTGGGGGCTCCGAAGGCATCTCCTCCCACAACTGCAACATGCGCCTTATCAAGAAGGTACATGGCAAGATCGTCAGAATTGACAATAGTTCTGATCCCGTCGGATTTTCCCAGATAATATGAAATGTCGGGCATTACATAAAAAGCTCCCTGCGGAACCCTTACTTTCAGTCCCCTGATCTCTTTAAGAAGTCCGCAAATAAGGTCGCGGCGCCGGAGGAAGGCATCCTTCATAATACTTACGGAATCGTCCTTTCCCTTTATGGCGGCAAGAGCAGCTCTCTGTGCAATGGAACACACTCCCGAGGTAAACTGCCCCTGAAGCTTGTCGCAGGCTTTTGATATCCACAGTGGGGCTCCTATATAGCCTATTCTCCAACCCGTCATAGCAAAAGCTTTCGACACCCCGTTAACTGTAATAACCCTGTCGTAAATAAAGCCGAAAGATGCCATGCTTACATGTTCTCCCTCAAAGAGAATATGCTCATAAATCTCATCCGATATAATGAATAGACCTTCATGCTTTTCCACAACCCGGGCAATCTTCTCCATTTCAGCCCTGTTATAGACCATTCCGGTCGGATTCGACGGTGAATTGAAAATTATCAACCTTGTCCTGCCGGTGATTGCTTTTTCAATCTGCGAAGGATCTACCTTGAAGTCATTCTCAATATGCGCCTCAACAACAACCGGTATTCCCCCGGCAAGCAGGATCTGATCATAGTAGCTTACCCAGTATGGAGCAAGGATTATGACTTCGTCGCCCGGATTAATAACAGACATTATAACGTTTATAAGAGAATGTTTTCCTCCTCCTGACACGACTATCTGCTCGCGGCTGTATGTTATCCCGTTCTCTTCCCTGAATTTTGCCGATATGGCATCCCTCAGGTCATTGTACCCGGGGACCGGGGGATACTTCGAGTAATTGTCGTCGATGGCCTTCTTTGCGGCCGCCTTTATATAATCAGGTGTATTGAAATCAGGTTCTCCCAGGCTGAGACTGATTACATCCACTCCCTTGTCCTTTAATTCGCGGCTCTTCTGAGCCATGGCCAGAGTCTGCGAAACTGACAGCGACTTGATTCTTTCTGATAAGTATTCCATACAGGTTAGTTATGTTTAAGGCTTTTAATGGCCCTGTTCCATAGATCTGCCATAATTCCTTATGACTTATGGCTCTATGGCTCAGGCCGGAGTCAAATGTATATGGAATTTTTGGTTTTCAACAAGCCGGGGCGCTGTTTTTATAAGACTGCCATCTGCCAGATTCAGACAAAATATCTTACGTTTGTAAGTAAATAAACAATGACATGGAATTAATTGCCGACATTTTGAAAATAACATTACCCGCACTTCTTGTCTTTCTGACAGCATGGATCATGTTGAGGAACATGATGAGGAACGACTCAGAGAAGAGAAGGCAGGAAGTTATCCTTCAGGGGAACAGGACAGTCACCCCTATAAAGTTACAGGCGTATGAAAGGATTGTTCTTTTTCTGGAAAGGATAAGCCCCGAATCGCTCCTTATGAGGGTAAGCTCCCCCGATATGACAGTCTCACAGCTTCAGTCGGCCCTTCTTGCTTCCATCAGGAGTGAGTTTGAGCATAATCTGTCGCAGCAGATTTACATGAGTCCCCAGGCCTGGGAAGTTGTAAGGAATGCCCGTTCGAACATTATTAAAATAATAAACAGCGAGGCGGAAAGGATAAAGGGTGATGCTCCGGGCATTGAACTCAGCAAACTGCTTCTGGGAAGGATTATGGAGATGGAGCATGACCCGGCACGGGCTGCCATCGACTTTATTAAGGGCGAAGTGGGAAGGATGATCTGAATCCTTCCCTCCCGCCAATGTTCATAATTCCTAAAAATCGTTATCGTTTCAGGTAAAATTTTTATTGTTTTACATAGTATTTTTTATTGTAAAACGATAAAAATTTGTTGTTTTTTTCAGAATTTCAGCATATAAATGACTCCCGGGCTCAAAGCAATTCGAGGCTTCTCCTGACGAAAGTGCTGAGATCTTCTCCCCTGAGCATGTTGTTTGAAAGGAGAGCCAGGTCGATCAGCTGCTTGACTATCTTGTTTTCCGATCCGTAAGCTTCGAGAATTTCCTTACGTGCCGATTCGACGGTTTCAAGCTCCTTCCTCAGCTTCTCAAGATCATCCTTTTCGAACTGGCTTATCTCATCTGCTTTCTTTTTTCCGTGCTCCTTTTCCATGAAAGCAATCTCATCCTTCAGCCTTTCCCTTTCCTTACTGTTGTCCTGAAGTCTTTTTCCTTCTTTCTCATTAAGGTCTTCCGATATTCTGATAACCAGCGGATGGTTTACGTTTACAACCAGGTTGAAGCTGTCGGGAAGCTCGCCGTAAAAATTCATTCCGCCTCCAAGATGCGACATTTCCTTCATTCTGCGCATGAATTCCGACTGAGTAAGGATCACCGGAGAGTCGTTTTCGTCGAGAGTTTCGGGTACTGCGCTGTAAATTTCCTTCGTTTTCACCCTTACGTTAAATACGCTTCTCAGATCATCCTGCTGATCCTGTGAAAGTTTTGATTTCTTTTCATCATTTTTGGGGATCAGTTTGTCGATTACGTCAGAGTCGACCCTTACAAACCTGGAATCCTTGAATTTTGTCTCGAGATGATTTATCAGGTGGACATCCAGCTGGCCGTCGAGGTTCAGAACATCATAGCCCTTGTTTTTTGCATTTTCAATATAGGTAAACTGATCGGTTTTGTTGTTTGTATACAAGTATACAAGTGACTTGTTCCTGTCGGTCTGGTTTTCCTTTATAAGATTTTCGTACTCCTCGAATGTGAAGTACTTGTCATCCGTGTTTTTAAAGAGCGCGAATTTCGTAGCTTTTTCATAGAATTTCTCCTCGGTAATAATTCCGTAGATTATGAAAAGCTTGAGATTGTCCCATTTCTTCTCGAACTCCTCGCGGTTGTTCTTGAATATGTCACTTAGCCTGTCGGCAACCTTCTTTGTTATATGAGAGGAAATCTTTTTTACATTCGAATCGCTTTGCAGATAGCTTCGCGAAACGTTGAGCGGGATGTCGGGCGAATCGATAACTCCGTGAAGAAGAGTCAGAAACTCGGGAACGATCCCCTCAACCGAGTCGGTTACAAAGACCTGGTTGCTGTAAAGCTGTATCTTGTTTTTCTGAATCTCAATGTTTGATTTGATCCTGGGGAAATATAATATGCCGGTAAGCTTGAAAGGATAGTCGACGTTCAGGTGAATGTTGAAAAGAGGTTCATCGCCGACAGGATAAAGCTCCCTGTAAAACTTCATGTAGTCCTCATCCTTCAGTTCGGCCGGCTTAAGCGTCCATGCCGGTTTTGTGTTGTTTATGATCTTGTCTTTACCTGTCTCGACATACTTGTTGTCCTTCCATTCCTTTTCCTGTCCGAAAGCTATTTCAACAGGAAGAAATTTGCAGTATTTCTTAAGCAGTTCCTCAATTTTGCTTTCTTCCAGGAAGTCCTTCGATTCCTTGTCCAGATGAAGGATCACATCAGTTCCCCTTCTTTCCTTTGTGGTTTCCTCGATAGTATACTCCGGGCTGCCGTCGCAAGACCATTTTACAGCCGGTTCTGTTTCATCCCATGATTTTGAGACTACCTCCACTTTATCTGAGACCATGAATGCAGAGTAGAAACCGAGGCCGAAATGTCCTATAATTGAATTTACCTGCTCCTTGTATTTTTCAAGGAAGTCGTTGGCGCTCGAAAAGGCAATCTGGTTCAGATACCTGTCAATCTCCTCGGATGTCATTCCCACACCCGAATCAGAAACTGTGATGGTTTTTTTCTTTTTATCTGCTGAAACCCTTATTGTCAGATCACCCAGTTCGCCCTTGAAGTCGCCGGCTGAAGCCATTGCCTTCAGTTTCTGGGTTGCATCGACGGCGTTTGAAATGATCTCACGAAGAAATATCTCATGATCGGAATACAGGAATTTTTTGATTATGGGGAAAATGTTCTCGGTGGTTACTCCAATTTTTCCAGTTTGCATCTCGGTAGACTTTTAGGTTAAACATGATCAACGCCGGCTTTGAAACAAAAGACATGCCGTTGAAATCCGACTGACAATTCGTCACTTTTTTATGAAGGGGCGACAGTTACCGATGTCTGAAATACTGTCTGAAGGCGGGGAGAAAACCGGATAACTGCTTTCAGGGACTATTTCTTAGGGTTTCTGACATCGACATTTTCCTCGAGTATCCAGTTGCCCTTTTCGAGATTGTATGCATCGAGAGAAAAATCAGGGCCGTAGTTCTCCCGTTTTCCGGTAAGGGAAGCCGATACCGGGACAAGGTGATCAAAGACTATTGATTTGTCGGAGTTGAATCTCAGGGTTACCACTGCTTTGGAGGAGTACTCGAGTAAAACTCTGTTCCCGGGCGTTTTTTTGCTGCGGAAGAAGTTCCTCCCGAAAATTAGCTCTTCTTCCGGAGTGAAACTGATCACTTCTATCACCTTTCGAGTAATATCCGGATCAGAGATATCGAGTCCAAGCAGAACCCAGTGCTGGTGTGTCCCCTTCCCGTACTGCCGGAGATCGTAGTAAAGAGCTCCGTACCAGTCATTGACTGTATATTGCTTATTAATAAGCGGCGGTTTGTTGTCAAAGGATGACTCAAGGCGGTACACCTTGTTTTTCCTTCCGTTGTTGTGAATAAAATAACAGAAGTATTTTCCCTTTGATTCACCCAGGGCCAGATTCCAGGTTATTATTTTGAGCTGTGAGTCTTTTGATGTAATCTGACCAAGATATCTCAGCCCCGTGAACTTATGTGTGAAAGCAGAATCCGATCGGGCATAGTTGTCAATTATAACGCTTATTGAATCATTTATTCTGAGACGGTCGGCGTCCCGGGTGGCAAGTGAAAGCCGGGTGAAAAGGTTTTCAAGGGTTACTGATGTGTCTGGGCTCGTCTGAGAGACCCCGCAGATACCTGAAACAAGCGCCAAAAATGAAATTATGAAAAATTTCCTTTTCATGCTCCGGTGTTCTTTAAAGTATTGTCGAGCAAAGCTTTTATCCGTATGCAGGCCATATCAACTTCTTCCTTTGATATTGTCAGCGGAGGAGCTATCCTGAACGAATCGTCACAGAAAAGGAAATAATCGAGGATCAGTCCAAACTCCGGGGCCTTCTGAACTGCATATCTGACCTGCGACGGGTTGCCCAGCCTGACGGCAAGCATAAGCCCCTCACCTCTTATTTCAGTTATAAGTTCATGCTTAAGGTCATTCCTGAACTGTTCCGACCTCAGCCTGCAGTTCTCAATAAGTCCCTCATCTACAATAACCTTCATTGATTCCATTCCTGCAGCGCAGCAAACAGGATGTCCTCCGAAAGTAGTGATATGTCCGAGTACAGGATTGGACATCAGCGACATCATAATTTCAGGGGATGAAATGAAAGCTCCGAGGGGCAGGCCTCCGCCAAGAGCCTTTGCAAGCAAAATGATATCGGGGACTACTCCGAACCTGTCAGTTGCAAACATATAACCTGTCCTTCCGAAACCTGTCTGTATCTCATCGAATACAAGAAGGGCGCCGGTTTCATTGCATTTTTTGCGGACCAGTCCGAGGAAGTCATTGGCGGGAGTAATGATTCCGCCTTCACCCTGGACAGGCTCAATGATTACGGAAGCAGTCTTTGAATCTATGATATCGAGTGAATCAGGGTTGTTGAATCCGGCCTGCCAGGTGTCGGGGATAAGAGGCCGGAAAGCGCTTTTATAATCCTCGCTGCCCTGGATGCTGAGCGCTCCGCATGTGCTTCCGTGGTATGCATTCCGGAAAGATACAATTTTGCTCCGGCCCGTATATCGTCTTGAAAGCTTAATTGCTCCCTCGACGGCCTCGCTTCCGGAATTCACAAAGTATGTGGAACTTAGGGAAGGAGGAAGATAAGATGAAAGCAGAGCGGCATATCTGACCTGGGGACTCTGGATAATTTCACCATACACCATAAGGTGCATATAGGCATCGAGTTGATCACGTATTGCATTTATAACCCGGGGATGCCTGTGTCCGGTATTGCTTACGGAGACACCCGAGATAAGGTCGAGATAGTTTTCTCCCGAAGGTCCGTACATAAAGACACCTTCAGCTTTAACCACTTCGACGAGCAAGGGGGATGGGGATGTCTGACCAAGGTTATTCAGGAAAAGCTGCCTGTTGGTAAGCATCTTTAACAAACCGGTTACCTGGCCATTACGTTTATATCGTTCAGAAGGGTATCCCGGAACGACTTACCTACAGGTATATTCTTTACGCTATGGCCCACCATTATATCCAGTGAATTTTCCTTGATGGCCTGGATCATTTTTTTGTTGATAATATAAGATCTGTGGACCCTCAGGAACACTCCCGACGGCAGCTGATTCTCGATAGCTTTCATCGTAAAGTGTATTGTGTATTTGTCGGTTCCCGTATTCAGGGTAACGTAGTTTTCGAGAGCTTCAACAAAAACTATTTCCCTCAGTTTAAGTTTAACCAGGGATGATCCTTTTTTTATGAATATCTCTTCGTCGCCCGATTTCGGTGCTTCTTTCGGAGCAAAATACCTCATCACTTTATCGATAGCCTTGCAGAACCTTGCATAGGTAACCGGTTTAAGGAGGAAGTCGACGACATTGAAATCAAAGGCTCTGAGGGCAAACTCTTCGCCGCCCGACACGATAATAACATTTGGCGGGTGGTCGAGGCTTCCCAGGAGGTCGAATCCGTCCATTTCGGGCATTTTAATGTCAAGGAGTATAAGGTCGACATCCTTCTGTTTTGAGATATCGTTCCTTGCGCTTACCGGGTCGTTATAGACGCCGATAAGATTCAGCGAGGAATACTTGTTTACATAACCTTCGAGAAGCTTACAGCTAAGCTTATCATCGTCGACAATTATACAGTTCATGCTTTAAGATTTGAACCGGGGTTTTCAGATCAAAAATAGCAAATAATTACTCAAAAAAAAACTTTATGGCCCTAAATAAATTCATGTTTCGGAGCCCGCCATATGAATGTGTTTTGTAACAGGGTCTTAGCCATTTCAGGCGGAGTATTAAAATAAAAAGGGGGTGTAATCCAACACCCCCCGGCAATCTCTTTGAATCGTGATTAAAGACCTTTGTTAAGTGCGGGAGCCGGTTTGAATTTAACGACTTTCTTGGCAGGTACGTTAAGTTTGGCATTGGTACGAGGGTTGCGTACAACTCTTGCACTTCTTTTGGTAACTTTAAAAGTTCCCATATTCGGGAGCTGGATTCTCTGTCCTTTTTTCATAGCTTTTCCGAAAGCTGTAACGAATGCGTTTAAAGCCTTGCCTGAATCCTTGATCGACAGACCGGAATCTTCAGCAATTGCATTAACCAATTCTTTCTTTGTCATAATGAAAAATTTAAATGGTTAGACCAATGGTTCTTGTTGGGTACAAATATATTTCATTTTAGTACATGTGCAAATATTTTCTCCTATTTTCCGCAAATAATGGAGGTTTACGACACAAAAGAGGGTATTTTCAGGTCTTTTGCGGAAACTTGCAGAAACATCTCAAACGCTCATTCTGTGGCAGTTTCAGGAATTATTGATTTTTTTAGTGTTCAAATCCTGTTGATAAATAGTTCATCGATCTGATAATCTGTTAATTCGCATATTTTCTCTAAAAATTCGGTAAAATGAAAAATATATTATCTTTGCACCCGACCGATTATCCGCCGTCGCTGAAGCTACGGCGGACGAAGGGAGAAATGGCAGAGCGGTCGAATGCGGCGGTCTTGAAAACCGTTGTCCTGCTATCGTGGGACCGGGGGTTCGAATCCCTCTTTCTCCGCCAGAATCAACATCTCAGACCCGCAGCTTTGCTGCGGGTTTTTTGTTTTACACGGATTACAAGCCATACTCGCATGAGCGAGGAATCCGTGTAAAACAAAAGAGCCCGGAGGGCGACTGAGATGATGATTCTGAGGCCTCCCCCGAAGGGATCATGAGCGAAGCGAATAATCCTGTTTAAGTAAGACCCGGGCAGCGGTTCAGAACGGCCAGAAACTGTTGTCGAACCAGATCTCTTCCCTCAACTCATTGTCGATCCTGGCCAGCCATTTGTGATGGCCCCTCTCCCATTCTGCAAGCATCCTGTAGAGATCTTTTTCATTGGGATCCGAAGCCGTTTCCGCCCGTGATGAATAGAGTTCCACAGCCTTTGCCTCGAAATCCATCGCAGCGCTTATTGCTGCGGCTTCAAACCCGGCTGCGCTGATCTGCTTCTTCATCTCCGTCGTGAGGACCTCCCTTGCCACCTCATCTGAAGCTTCTGGCTCAGGTGCGGCAATCTTCCTGAAGGCCTTATGCTTCTGGTAATTTTTGAACTGATCGGAAAGAAAACGG